>JAIKVV010000076.1 GCA_024685385.1 Saccharofermentans sp.
TTGGAAAACTGTCGGCAGAAATGCTCCGTGCTCTTGTAGCCGCAAAGCTCTGCGACCTCCGATACAGGGAGTGACGTATATTTCAATCTGTCCCTGGCAAGATCCGTCCTCGCGTTTATCACGTCGTCGATCGGGCTTATGCCGAATGTCTCCTTGTAGAGAGTCTGGAATCTCGTCCTTCCCAGATTGATCCTTGATGCCATGGAATCGACGTTCCAGGGAAGTTCCGGATGCAGCATCATCTCGCGCCTTAAGGAGATGAGCTCGTGATGGTAAGGGCGCATCATGAGGTCTACATTGCCGTCGGAAAGCTTTGCGAAAAGCACTTTAAAGAGGCTCAGCATCTCCGGATCGTCAGTATCTTTCTTCGCATTGCTCTCCCAGGCCACAAGCTTGAAGAGATTATGTATGAAGTCGGGATCCGCCGGCGAGAAAGGCTCATTTACTATGGGAAAGTTCTCTATGAATTCCTCATCCGTATCAAATCTTATCCAATCGTTCTTGTAAGGTTCCCCGGGAAGGGAACTGTAGTATTTGCGGTGGCCGGGAGTGAATATTACGACAGATCTTGCAGGATACTGCTTAAGTTCCCCGTCGACCCAGAAGAAAGCAGGCGTATGGGTATAGAGCATCTGATAACTTTCAAAGCCCCTCCATCCCAGGTCCGTATCGTATACGAAGTCCGGGTCATGCTGATAACTGTAACCTGAGAACAATACTCTGATCATGTCGTACCCCTTTCGAACAATTGCACAAAAAAGCAACAAGATAATACGATTCTGCACTACAAAATATAATTTGTAAATAGAAGGAGTGAACAATATATCAATTTTTCTGCACTATAGTTCATTGTTGAAGACCGCATGTAATGGTAAATTACAGGCACTTTTAAGAAAGGATCCCTGTGTTATATGAGTTCACTTGTCCGTGACATGACAAAAGGCAATACGACAAAGCTCCTCTTGAGCTTTTCTGTTCCCATGCTCATCGGAAACATCTTCCAGCAGCTCTATAATCTCGCGGACGCCGCGATAGTCGGACACGCCGTGGGTCCAGAAGCTCTGGCGGCAGTCGGCTCGACGGGATCTTTATCATTCCTCTTCTTCTCATTTTGCATCGGCGTCGGCAACGGCGGCGGCATCACGGCATCCAAATATTTCGGAGCCAAGGACGATAAGAAGGTCAAGAAAGTCATCGTAAACAGCGCCTACATGATGCTGGTCGCATCCACGCTGATGGCGATAACAGGATTCATCCTCTCGCCTTTCATCTTAAGGCTCCTCGATACTCCGGAAGACATAATCGCAGTATCCACGCAATACTTAAGGATAATGTGCCTCGGTATCCCCCTTGTCGGCATGTATAATTATGCATCCTGCATGCTGCGCGCTCTTGGCGATTCGGTCACGCCTTTGATATTCCTGATCTTCTCATGTTTCATAAACATCGGAATGGATCTGCTCTTTGTATATGTATTCGGGCTCGGCGTATTCGGCGCCGCCCTGGCGACCTTGATCGCCCAGTTCCTCTCGGGCATCGGCTGTCTCGTTTTCGCATATCTTAAGAATGATTATTTCAAGATCAAGAGAGATTATTTAAGGCCCGACATCAAGATCATCGGCGAATGTACGAGGATGGGTTCAATGCTCGCATTGCAGATGTCCCTGATCGCAGTCTCCTGCATCGCGCTGCAGCGTTATGTCAACGGCTTCGGCTCCATGACCGTCGCGACCTTCACGGCGACCAGCAGGATCGAGCAGATCGTCCAGCAGCCCTACGGCTCGCTCGGCATGGCCCTGTCGACACACGCAGGCCAGAACCTGGGCGCACGCAAGTATCTCCGCATTAAGGAGGGTTTCAATAAAGGCATGATCATAATGGGCGTCTTCTCCATGATCGTCCTCCCCCTCGCGCAGTTCGGCGGCGAATCGATTATCAGGATCTTCGTTGACGATCCCGAGATCATAGCAATGGGCGCCAAAGCCCTTCAGATCACGAGCATCTTCTACTTCGCGCTCGGCACGATCTATGTTGCCCGCGGCGTATTGAACGGCATCGGCGATGCGGGCTTTGCCCTGATCAACGGCGTCGTAGAAGTCGTAGGCAGGATCGGCTTCCCCCTCCTCCTCACGCTCTTCCCCGTCATTGGCGTCTGGGGCATATGGCTCTCGGCCGGCCTCACCTGGCTCATAAGCGGCATCTTCGCCCTCATCAGATATTTCATAAAGATAAGGAGCGCAAGGTTCATCGCATCCGCATCCGTCATCAAGACGCAGCCTCTTTCAAGCGGCGCAAGGGTCACTGCAATCGAAAGCAAAGCATCATGATTTTTCCACCCGATATGCCAAGGGGGCTCCAAGCTGCAAGATCGATCCTTGCCTTGGAGCCTTCTTAGTTTGTCGGGGATTTCTCCAAAACAGGCGTTTTTCTTCTCCGGATGGAAAAATTTTCGAAGGTAAACGGAGAAATCCTTTTACTCGAAAAGAACAGTTATGCAGGGATCCCCGGGCTCGGTGAAATCATCGAAATAAAGGGCGCCGTCAAGACCCAGGCGGCTCTTGATGTCGGGCTCGGTCACATCCACCCATTCGTCCTTGATCTTGATGAAAGACCTGCCGGGCTCAGTCGTTACGGCATAGCGCGCGGGGATCTTCTGGAAGACCGTGTAGACATTGATGTCTTCGGCTGCGCCCTCGAAAGCTGCTTCCCCGGGGAGCTTGACGACGACAGTGTATTTCTCAGCCTTGACAGGAGTATCGAGTTTCACGGTGTGGTAGCCGATGCGCTTTTGTTTGCCTTTCATGGTCGCCAGGACTTCGCCGAATTCGCCGTCCAGGATCTCAATGGTATAAGGCTGATTGGGCAAGAGAGTATTTATGCCGATCGCGGCGATGCTGCCGGGCACATCGTAGACCGTGGCGGATACGACCTCATCGGCTTTGATCATGTCTTTCATCGTGACCTTCGAAGGATTCATGACCTTGCCGGCCTTCTTGATGATGTCAGGAGATATGACATAAGCATCGGCATACTTGCCGTAGGATACGGCGGATGAATAATCTTTCGTGACCTTGTAGCTGTAGATCCCGGGTAGAGGCATGTCATAGGATATCCAGTAGTAACCCATATTCCCCCAGAATTCGCCGAAGGAATTCTGGACCAGCCATGCTCCGTTCCTTGAAGCAGGCGTCTTAAATCCTTCCTTGGGGAAGTTGTCGTCCCAGCCTATTATCGTTGCCAGATGGTCAGTGTCATTGCCATTGTCCTGATAGTTCTGCGTGTAATATCCGCGGATCGTCTTGCAGCCCTTCTGATAGTTGATGAGGCAGCTCAGCGCGCCGTATTCTTTTATTGCATCCTTCACATCCTCGAGCTTAAGCTTGTTGATGAAAGGTATATCCACTTTATAGGTGCCCAGGAAACATCCTTCTTCCAAAAGACATCCGTTCAAGGGATCAGCAACAAGAGATCCGTTAACAAATTCCGGTTCTCCTGCAAGATCGGTATTTAGTCCTGATGAAATATATATCTTCTCCTCATCCTGTTCGGGCTCTTCACCCGTAAACATATCAGGACCTTCATAGATCCTGTCGATGATGTCTACGGGATTTAGATCTATCAGTTCGCCATGGTCCTTAAGATATTTAACCTGCATGCAGGTCACGGCAGAATATGCATAGCATCCGCCCCAGCCCTGCTCTCTTAAAGGCGCACCGAAGCCGTCGTTGATCGAACAGTAACTGTGCGCAGGATCCTTGAAAGGAGTGAAGAATTCCTTATCACCCACGAGCATGATCTCATCAGTTGCAGCAGGCGGCTTCAGCGTTGTCTCGGGCGTCCCTGCTGAGGGATCGCGGGTGGTCTCAGTCGTTGCTGTTGTTGCTTCTGTGGTCTCTGTTGCCGTAGTGGTGGTTGCGGTTGTTGCTTCGCTGTCTGAAGCGGACGCTGCAGATGCTGCGGCTTCGCTTTTCGAGCTTGCATCAGATGAAGGAACCTGCTCCTGAATGTTGCAGGCAGTTGTTCCCAGCATGGAAGCTATAATTGCCGCGACCAGTGCGGCTGATATTATCTTTCTTATCTTCTTATTCATGTTTTCTCCTTATGGACTTCTGAGAGAATTATACTATTTTTTTATGCCGGTCTCAGGATATCGTCTTGAATCGATATTTACAAACAACCTGCAGTTGATGGCGCCTCAACCTGCAGGAGCGGTTTGAAGGCGTCTCCAAATCAGGGCGTTTTTCTTCTCCAAATGGAGAACAATTCGCGGGCAAACGGAGAAATATACCACTTGGGGGCCTGGGGCGTACCGCTTGGTAGCGGAACTATTGAGGGGACGGATGGGGGCCGATATACTTGCGCTAACAACGAAAGGAGGGATCGACCATGAAGAATCCTGTTAACATTACCACTACGACAAACATCAACGAACTCCGCTGCGAGGCGGGCAGGCTGCAGATGAAGGGCGCGCCCTACATGCTGGCATCTGTCGTTATCTGGGGGATCATCCTCTTAATAAGGACCACGACACTCGACATCCAGATAATGAACATACTGACCTTCTGGTCCACGATGCTCATGATGCCCCTGGCTTTCCTTTTAGGGAAGATAATGGGGGTCAACATCTTCAAGAAGACAAATAACCCCGTAAGCAAGCTCGGCTTCCTTTGCACGATGAACCAGATGCTCTACATACTGATCGTCATGTGGGCATCCTCGATGAATCCCGAAGCGATGCTGTTGTTATTTGCGATCATATTCGGCTCGCACCTTTTGCCCTTCTCCTGGGTTTTCGACAGCAAGATCTATCTTGTTATCTCCATTGTTGAAGCTATAGGATCGCTCATCACAGGATGCATCTTCGGCGGCGCCGCTCTCGCAGCATTCATAGTAGTCTGCCAGCTGATCGTATCGACAAGACTTCTTATGGAATGCAGAGCTTTTATGGCATCAAAAAAAGCAGCTGTTGAATTATAATGGAAATCGGATGACAAGGGGCCGGGCAGCCGGTCCCTCTTCCCAATCCATAAGGGGGCTTAAGGATCAATGAAAGTTACGATCAAGAAAGACATCGAGTCGGGGATTCAAGTCGAGATCCACTGCAAGGAAGTTACAGGCGAGACCGAAAGGCTCGAAAGATACATAAGCCGCTTCGATGAGAGGATAACGGGCTCGTCCGAAGGGCAGACTTACAGCATCGACATCAATGCGATCCTCTACATAGAATCCGTCGATAAGAAGACATTTCTCTACACGCAGGGGAATGTCTTCCTGACCGAAAAGCGCCTCTACGAACTTGAGAGCATCCTGGATGAAAAGACTTTCTTCCGCTGCTCCAAATCAGTCATCGTAAATCTCGAAAAGATAAAGAGCTTAAGACCCGAAGTCACCCGCAACATCCGCGCGACTTTGGAAAACGGGGAGATCATAGTCATATCAAGAAGATATGCGGCGGCTCTCAAAAAGCTCATCGGACTGGAGGGATAAAAAATGGAAAATTTCAAAAGATATTTAGTATATTTCAGAAACGCGCTGGCATTCTCTTTTGCATGGCTCGTTCTTTGTTCGGCATTGGTATCTCTTGCAGGAGGCGGCAGCATCTCATCCGTTTTCCTCATGAAGCTTCTTGCGCTATGCGCATGGGGATCGGCCGCATTCGTATTCTCTTTCTTCCCTGAATTCATGAAGAAGAAAGGATTCATCTTCTGCCTCACGATATTCTTCTTATTGTTCATCCCGGCGGAAGTGTTGATGTTCTATCTGATGGGGATCTTCACCGGCGCAGGCACCCTGCCGCTCTGGATCGCGCTCGGCGTCATCGTCGCGGTATCTTACATCTCCTGCATCCTCATCGATACATTCGTAATGAAGAAGCGCGCGGGGATCTATACAGAGAAACTGATGGAATATAAGTTGAAGAAGTCCTGATACTGATCAATCTTCGCCCGGAATGAACTCCATGATGCCGTCTTCGCCGATGTCACCGTCGTCAGCAGGATCTTCGGCAGGCACGACTTTGACGAGAGTCGCAAGGACGGTATTGTATTCGCTGATAAAATCATCGTGATTTGAAAGGACGAAGGCCTTGTCGTCTCTCTTGGCGGCATCCTCCAATTCCTTTGCGATCTTGTAGGGAGCTTCGGCCCCGATCGTGGCGGACGTGCTCTTGATGGAGTGGATCAGGATACCGTAGTTCTTATAGTCTCCTGCGTCGAGGAACTTTCTTAAGTCTTCTTTCTTCTCGTCAGAACCTCTTAGATATTCCTGCAGGATCGAAAGATAGAATTCCTTGTCTCCTGCGCAGTTAACGAGCCCTCTTGTGGTGTCGATGCCTTCTTCACGGAGTATCTTGAGGGATTCATCGACTGCATCTTCAGTCTTGGTGCTTTCGCTGCCGGGCTTGCTGTCGTAAGTGATGTGCTTGACCTTATCCTTGGGCAGATACTTTTCGAGCATCTTCTCAAGATAAGTACTGTCGATCGGCTTGGTCAGGTAATCGTCAAATCCCTTGGAGAGATATCTTTCGCGGGCGCCGACGACTGCATCAGCGGTAAGACAGATGACCGGTGTATCTATATTCGGACCGTCCTTGTGACTCCTGATCAGACGGAATGCTTCCTCGCCGTCCATCTCAGGCATTCTCTGGTCCATGAGGATAACATCGTATTTATTCTTGAGCGCAAGATCCACCGCTTCCTGACCGCCGCCTGCGGTGTCAATCCCTACAAGAGTATCCCTCAAGAATTCCGTTGCAACTACCAGGTTCATACGAGTGTCGTCAACGATGAGGATCTTTGCATCGGGAGCCTGGAAATTCTCGTGGTAGGCCTTTCTCTCGCCGATGCTCTTTTCGAACTTCTCCTTGAAGTTGCCGATGGCTTCCTCCGACACGATAATCTGGGGGATCGTGACGGTAAATGTCGAGCCCTTGCCGTATTCGCTTTCGACCTTGATGTCGCCGCCCATCATGTCAACGAGCATATTGGTGATGGCAAGGCCCAAGCCGGTTCCTTCCTTGGTGCTGTTCTTGGCAAGATCGAGCCTTTCGAACTTTCCGAAAAGCTTATCTATATCTTCTTCCCTGATGCCTATGCCCGTGTCGGTCACGGAAGCAGTAAGAGACAATACCGGGCGGCCGTCAGATGAGAGGTCGACCTTCTTCCCCGTCACCTTGAGGGAAACGGTTCCCTTGTCCGTATACTTGACCGCATTGTTCAGGATGTTGGTTATGATCTGCCTGACCCTGACGATGTCGCCGTAAAGCCGATCGGGAAGATTCTCATCAACGTCCGTTACAAAAGTCAGATTCTTCTCTTTCGCCTTGAAATAGATCATGTTGCTTACGTCGTTGATGAGGGAGCTCAGCTGATACTCGACCTCGACGATGTCCATCCTGCCTTCTTCGATCTTCGTGAAGTCCAAGATGTCGTTTATTATCGCAAGCAGGTTATTGCCGGCGCTGTCAACGTTCCCTGCATAGTTCTTGATCCTCGAAAAAGATTCCTTGTACTTCTCGGGATCTTCGGCAGTATTCTTCTCTGCTTTGGCAGACTCCCTCAGGATCATCTCGTTCATTCCCAGAACGGCATTGATAGGTGTCCTGATCTCGTGGCTGGTGTTGGCAAGGAAGTCCGTCTTGGCTTCACTTGCGCGCCTTGCTTCTTCAAGAGCATTGTCCTGCTTGATCTTCGCCTTGATCGTCTCATACTGGGCAATGCTGCACACTATTACATTGACGAGAAACATCATGGGAAGGCGCTGGTAATAAGCCTCGGGGAACTGATATCCCATCTCCCTTAAAGGGGTGTACATATAGACGAGCATTATCAGGAAAAAGACCATGTTGAAGATCAGGCCGTAGGAAAGGTTAAAGAAGAAGAATACGACAGGCACGGCGAGGAAGAACAGGAAGATGCTCGTGCCGTTGGTTCCGCCCGTGTAAAGGAAGAACACGAAAGTGATCCAATATACGAAGCACTGGATGATAAGTGCAAGATGCATCAGCCACCTTCGCCTCTTCTTGCCGAATTTGCATATCGACAGGTTCACGATCGCGATCGCCGTCATGACCGCACAGAACAATGCATACCTTGCTACCAGCATATTGCCGTGGACAAAGTTATCCACGCAAAGGTAGATGCAGAAAGGAACCACTACCGAATAGACGATTATGGACAGGGTCAGATTGACGGTAACGTACCGCTCGTCGATGTGAAATCT
>JAIKVV010000102.1 GCA_024685385.1 Saccharofermentans sp.
CAAGGACATAGAGCAGTTTAAGGAACTTACTTCCGCCCGCCTTACGGCTGAATAGCAGATCAGATCTCTGTTACGACGATCGATCCGTCCTCGCCGCTAAGACCGAGGGCGAAGATCTTCAATGATCCGTCTGTGTCGGTATAAGCGAATCCGTTGTTGGGAATGTCACCTGCGAACAGTATTTGTGCAACGAGATTGCTGCCGGGAGTGAGGGCAGGCTGTGAATATACTGTCTCGTACTTATACTGGGGATTGCCGTTATCGTCAACATTCGTGAACTCAAGCGAGAGGATCTTGAAATCCTTTACCTCGGTATCCGTTGTGAATAAGACAGAGGTAAGCTGACCCTCATTAACAAGGCTTATGGAAACGGTGTTGTCCTTATCGAGCTTATCCTCGTCAGCATATTCGACCGTTATCTTGGCAGGTGAGGAAGCGGAAGATGCAGAGGAGGCATCCGTATTATCTGCGCCCTTGCCGGCAGGGCCTTCAGTGTCCTTGGAAGACTCTGAAGAAGACTCTGCTGCCGTAGTCGCAGTCGTTGTCGTTTCTGAAGTTGAGGCTTCCGTTGTAGCCTCCGTCTTGCCGGAGCACCCTGCGGCTGACAGGATAAAAGATACACATACTGCGGATGTGATCAAGATCTTGCTGATGTTTTTCATACTTATCTCCTTATCTGTTTAAAATCCAGGAAACAAGTATATCACTAATGTCTTATGAGTGAATAATTATTTTCCGCCTGTCAGCATTTCATAAGTGACGCCGTATTTTTCGGCTATGTCGCGCGCGTAGGATAATCCTTCCGGCGGCATCAGAACTGCCTTGAAAGATCTTTGTCCCTTATCGGTCAGCATTACTATCGAAGAGATGCCCTTGTCCTTATCTTGCGAGTCGACTGCGAGCTTATGCATATGCGTGTTGTAGATGGCGCGGATCTTCCTTGAAGAAAGAGCCTTTACCGCATCGGTCGCGATGTAATATCCTTCCTCGAAAGAAGTAGTGGAGAAGGTCTCATTCAACAGTATGAGACTGTCGGAAGTTGCTTCGTTGAATATCTCCTTAAATCTTACGCACTCTTCTCCGAGCCTTCCGAGATCCGTTGTCTTGTCCTCGTCCGCAGGGAAGTGGGAAAAGATCATGTCAACGGGACTGTATTCAAACTTTTTGGCCGGAACGAAGATGCCTCCCTGGGCAAGAACATAAAGCTGTCCTACAGCCTGTGTCAGAGTCGTCTTGCCGCCTCTGTTGGCTCCGGTAAGAAGATATATCATGTGTTCTTTATCGAAAACGAGATCATTATCGACTATCTCGTCAGCAGCAGAGACTGCATCAATGAGCTTAAGGTTATAGAATCCTTCGGCGTTCATGTAGGGACCTTTATCCCCGGCGCTTACTTCGGGCTTGCAGAATGTCATGCCGGAAGCAGTCTTTTTCTCTATATATTCTGCGAACCTTATGTAGTAGATAAGTTCCGGTATGAGCTTTGATATGGTTACGATCGAAACATCGGTATATTTCGAGAGTACGTTTCTGAGCTTCTTTACTATGTGCCCCGTCATCTTCGATGCCGCAGTCGAAAGATACAAAGATGAACTAATCGAACCGTCTCCGTCGGGAATGGCTGACAGTGTTGAAGAATTCATCAGAAGGGGATTCTTCATCAGATTGATCGCGGACACCTGGCGGTCCAGCATGTTTATTGCGCTTTCATGGTCGGAGATGCTCGCCGGGATCACGTGCATGTCGCCGTCCCATTCCGTATCATCCTTGATGCGGTCTTTGGAAGCGATGGCATCTGCAAAATTGCCGACGATGTTGGACTTCTTGAACTGCTTGGAATTGACGGATACGAGTCCCAGGCTTTCCGCTTCAAACCTTGAATTGACATTGATGCCGACGGTCAGGCTCTGGATGCAGGAAGACGCTGTCTTGATGTTGTCGATGTCTTTTTTCATTTCATAGAAGCAGGCTTCTTCGTAGATCTCATCGATGCGCTTTTTGAGCGCGATAAGGCCTTCTGCTTTGATTGCGGGATCGGATAGAGTCTTTCTCAGTTCCTCGACAGCCGTTATGTATGAATTGATCTCTTCCATCCTGTGGAGAAGATCCCAGAGGTCCGGCTTGTCTTCGGCGCTCTTTCGCCATGAACCGTAGTCCTTTAGATATTCGATCCTGTTGAAAAGATCCAAAAGTTCTTTTCTCTTATCAGGGAGATTAAGAAGATCACTGAAGATATCCTGTCTTAAGACAGCTTCTTCTGCGGAAGGATTTATCTGCGCAAGGATCCTGAGTATGAGGAGCTGTTCCTTGGGCTCAGCCGTTACGCTCCTTGCGAGAGCATCAAGACCCAGATCGTGTAAGGTCTCCTCGCTCATTATCTTATAATCTTCTTCTTTACCGAAAAAGAGCAGACTCATGTTTGATGTATCGAAAGCGGCCATATCATTGCCTCCTTATCATCCTCTTTCCCGTATGATACCTTATTTGGAGTCTTTAAGGAAGAAAGCGGTCAATCTGTCCCTGTAATCTTCGGCAGTATCAAACGAGGCGTGTCCTTTATCTTTATACATGAATATTTCCGCATCTGAAGAAAGAGCTGAATATATCTCATAAGACCCTTCAGGGCCTACGACTGAATCGTCTTCAGATCCCATAACGAGAACGGGACATGAGATCGATTTAAGTTCAGATCTTATGTCATATCCGCAGGTTCCTTCTGCCAGGGTGATGAAGCGGTCGAATTCTTCATCCGTTACGGTCTTGCCCGTACTGATAAGAAAATCCTTGAGTGATTCGGCAATAGCTGCAGGATACAGTTTGGATGCAAAATCCATAAAGAGCTCAACGCCCTTCCGTTCTCTGGCAAGGTCTGTCCATCCGCTGATGGCAGGATTTTCCGAAGGGTCGAAATGTGCGCATGTCGAACCCAGAGCAAGCTTCTTGACGAGCCCGGGATGTCTTGAAGCGATCACAAGCGCGATCATGCCTCCCTGTGATGCACCGAAAAGATAAATATCTCTAAGCCCCAGAGAAGATATTGCAAGATATGTATCTTCTGCCATGTCTTCTATCGGATAATCATCCGGCAGCTCATTCCTGCGGTCC
>JAIKVV010000074.1 GCA_024685385.1 Saccharofermentans sp.
AGGACAACTACACTTCCGATGATATAAGACTTATCGGAATTAGCGATACCTGTGTCGATGATACCTTTAACCACAAGTGGAACTATCAGTTCAAAGCATGCTTCAAGAAGCTTAAACAAAGGGCTTAAGATGCACTGTTTCTTATATTTCCTGATGTAAGATTTGAGCAGATCCATCTTATGCCAATTCTCTAACCATTGACGCAGTCTTGCGTCTTACTTCTTCTATGTCGATAGTGGTAAATTCACCGTTCTCGTAAAGGATATTGCCGTTAACGACAGTCATCTTAACAAGACCGGGATTACCGCTGTAAACGATGTTCTTAACGATATTATTCTCGGGTAAAGATGCCGGATGATGCATATCGATCCTGATAATATCTGCTTTCATTCCTGCATCAAGGCTGACACAATCATTAAGGCCCATGCAGGCTGCGCCGTCCGAGACAGCCGCTTTAAGGATAACGGCAGGATCAACTGCTGCGGCATTATGTGTCTCAACATTGGAAAGGACAGTATCAAGATACATCTCGCGGAACATATCAAGAGAATTGTTGCTCCCTGCGCCGTCCGTTCCGATCGCGATCTTCATATCATCTGCAATAAACTTATAAACAGGCGTGATTCCGCTGGCAAGCTTAAGATTTGAACAGGCATTAAATACGGACCAGAGATCATGTTTCTTAAAGATCTCCCTGTCCTCATCAGTAAACCAGACACAATGGAATCCGCCGCCGCCATAATCAAATATGCCTAATCTGTCGAGCAGGACTGCAGGCGTTACGCCATAACGCTCAATACAGCCTTCAACTTCAGCCTTAGTCTCGGAAATATGTGTAAAGACAGGTGCTTCATACTTATGTGCAAGTTCAGCCATGAATCTCAGGTTCTTTTCACTTGTCGTATATTCGGCATGAAATCCCATAATAAAAGATACAAGCGGATCGTAAGAATTAAGGTCATTGTAGTTGTCTTCCAGAGTTTCAAATCCGCCGAAATCATTGGCTGCACCGCAGAAGATATGCCTGAAGCCTGTCTCAACGGCTGCTTTGGCAGATGCTTCCCTGTGAAAATACATGTCGAAGCATGAAGTTATGCCTCCTGCCAGATATTCGGCATATGCAAGTTTTGAAAACCAGTAAACATGATCCGGAGTAAGCTTTGCTTCCCTTGGGAAAATAGCTTTATGAAGCCAGTCATCAAGGCAGTATTCATCAGCAAGAGATCTTGAGAAAGTCATTGCCGAATGTGTATGCGCATCCTTAATGCCGGGCATCAGAAGATCATCATCACAATCTATAACACGGTCAAAGGCCATGCCTTCTGCGATCTTTGCTGCTTCGGATGCATTTCCCGAAAACAAGATCTTATCGTTAGATGTAATGAGTTCTGCATTATCGGTAACCGTCATGTCAGATGACAGAATCCTGCAGTTTGTAAATCTTAAGTTCATTAGTTTTCCTTTCTGTTCTTTAAGCAATTGGCGCAATAAGTCTTAAGATGGACTTTGCGATGCTCTTAAAGATATTGGGTTCAACGGCATATTTATCCGTAACTTCCTGAGATGCTTTGAAAGTATAGTCAAAATCGGTCTTTATGTCTTCGAAGCATTCATCATCAAGGATATATACGGCATTTTCGAAGTGATGGTAGAAACTGCGAAAATCCAGATTGATAGTTCCTACAACAGCCGAGTGATCGTCAGACATGCATAGTTTAGAATGCAGGAAGCCGGGTGTATATTCATATATCCTGATCCCTTCCTGGCAAAGAGGATAGTAATAAGATCTGGTAAGTGAATAAATCGTTCTCTTATCGGGGATGCCGGGAGTTACGATCCTGATGTCAACGCCTCTCTTGCGCGCATTGATAAGTGTTCTCTTCATTTCATCAGACAAAACCAGATAAGGTGTCATGAACCAGCAATACTTGGTCGAACGGTTGATTATATTGATATATACATTCTCGCCTACAGGTTCTTCATCGATGGGACTGTCTGCATAAGGCGTAACAATGCTGCTTACAGGTTCAAAATCAAGGATGCGGGGATTAAATTCCATCTTCGCTTCCCTTTTATACCTTAAATCGGCAAAGTTCCACATCTCGATGAACTGGGCTTCCAAAGACATGACGGAAGGACCTTCGAGCCTTATGCCGTTATCCTTCCACATGCCGTATGGATGAGTGATATTGAAATACTCATCAGCAATATTAAAGCCTCCGGTAAACCCGACCCTGCCGTCAACTACAGTTATCTTCCTGTGATCACGGTTGTTGACAAATGCGGTAAAGAAAGGTATCGCAGTATTAAATACATTGCACCTGATGCCTTCAGTCTGGAGCATGTCGATGAAGGCCTTGCTTATGAAGACATAACTTCCGATGTCATCATAAAGGATCCTTACGTCAACGCCTGCCTTAGCCCTGTCGATGAGGATCTGATGGAGCCTTGCAAACGACTCCTTATCCTCGATCGCATGATACTCCATGTAGATATACTCTTTAGCCTTGGCTATATCTTCGAGCATTGCATCATAGCAGTCGTTCTGGTTACCGAAATACTTAAGTTTTGTATCTTTATAAGTCGGGAAATGACAAACATCATTGAGATATTTGATATTAGACTTATCCAGTTCCGGTATATCAAGCTCTTCCCTGTCCACAATGTCAGTCTTAAGAAGCAAAGGCAGGATGTCTTCATCAACCGTAACAAGTTTCTTCTGCATGAGTCTCTTGGAACGGTTGAATCTGAAAGTGAAATACAATATCAGGCCGAATATCGGGAATATTAACAGGACAATGATCCAGACCATCTTCATAGTTGACACATTATCCCTGGAATTGACATAAAGCGCAAAAAAGATAGCAGCACCACGCACAAGTGATGCCACTATCGGATATCTGCTGCCGAAATAGGAAACGAGCAAAACGATAAGGGCCCACTGAATTATTACCGCAAGCGCATAGATAAAGATCCTTCCGATAGAAGATCTTATGGAGTTCTTACGTTCAATGGTCCTCTTACCCATAAATTCATCCTATGTTCTCAACAAAAGCCTTATAACCTAAGTAGAGGAAATACAGATCGATCTTGGAGATCACTTCGATAGGAGCATGCATCGACCACACGGGGATGCCGAGATCTACGACATCCATGCCCATCTTGGCCATGTAGCAGGAAATAGTTCCGCCGCCGCCTGCATCGATCTTGCCGAGCTCACCTGTCTGCCAGGGGATCGAATTATCCTTGAAGATCTTTGTGATCTTCGCAACAAACTCGCCTGTAGCCTCATTTGTACCGGACTTTCCTCTTGCACCTGTATATTTCTCGATCTTAAGACCGTGAGACAGGAAAGCCGTATTATTCTTCTCGAAAACGGAAGCATACTTAGGATCATAACCCGTAGTTACATCCGTGGAAAGCATCTTTGTATTTTCAAGAGCCTTGCGGTATGTAAGCATATTGAACTTATCAATGCCGCCCAGATTCTTAGCAAGGAGTTCCATAAGGAAGTTCTCGTAGATAACGGACTGTGCGCCGGAATTGGAATAAGATCCGATCTCTTCCTTATCGGTAAGGAACGCAACACATGTACGCTCAGGCTTATCCTGCGCAAGAACAGCCATGAGAGCGGGATATGCACAGCACTTGTCATCGTGCCCGTATGCAGCGATATATGCACGGTCAAGACCTAAGTCACGGGCTTTTGCTGCAGGAACGATCTCTAGTTCGCCTGATACGAAATCTTTCTCAACGATTCCGTATTCATTGTAAAGATACTTAAGGATAGCTGCCTTATAAGGCTCTTTCTCTTTATCGGAGCCCTTGAGCGGGATTCCGCCGATAACTACATTAAGATCTTCAGCAGGAATAAAGTCTTCTGCATTCTTCTTCATCTGCTCACGGCCGAGATGAGGAAGCAGGTCTGTGATATAGAATACGGGATCCGTATCCTTCTCACCGATGCAAACATCGATCTCCTTGCCGTCAACAGTATAAACAGTACCGTGAAGAGCCAGAGGGATCGTTGTCCACTGATATTTCTTGATGCCGCCGTAATAATGCGTCTTGAAATATACAGTCTCAGCATCCTCGAAAACAGGGTTAGGCTTAAGATCAAGTCTCGGAGAATCAATGTGAGCGCCCAGGATATTAAATCCTTCAGTTACGGGCTTCTTGCCGATAACGGCACATACGAAACCGCGGTCCTTGACGGATGCATAGACCTTATCTCCGTACTTAAGCTTGTTAACGGAAGAAATGTCCTTGAAGCCTAATGATTCACAAGCCTCTTTGGCAGTCTTTACAAACTCTCTTTCAGTCTTCGAAATATCGATAAATGCCTTATAATCCTCGGCAAAGCTCATTGCTGCTTCGATATCGTCATCTGAAGATGTCATGTAAAGATTCGGGAATTCGGCGACAGGATCGACCTTCTTACCGGACTTGGCCTTTCCGCCATTCTTTTTTGTTGGCATGATAATAACCTCCAATAATTCTAATTTTTCGTTATTATCATACCATTTTTCTCTAGTATTTATTATTTTAAAAACACATTAGGCTGGACTGAATCATCAAAGTATTTATAGATCAAGTCATTCAACTCCTTGTTATCAGTGCCGGCATATTGGTAAAGAAGGCTGAAGAAATCCATTTGATCAGCATTTTTGAAAGCATATTTATGTACATACTTTCTGATGATCCCATAAAATTCTTCCTCACCGAGCACATCATGCATCTTTACAAGGACATCCTTACCGTCCCAATAAACCGCGGCAACATAGTTAAAATCAGAATCGTAATCGAAGTAAGATTTGTTGATAGATACAATACGGTTGGATCCTTCGTCATTCATAGTAACCGGGAGCCTGTGATCCCTGTCAGGATAAACGGCAACATCATATACATACTCCGTAAAAGAGGCGAAAGACTCATCAAGCCATGGCTGCAGACCTGAATTGGATCCAACGATACCCATGAACCATTGATGTCCGACTTCATGGGACACAACATTATCTGCATTAAGCCGGTAGATCTCTTTACGTGATGAATCAGGATCGCCTGTTCCGACAAAAGCCTTGCTTATTATCACAAGATTCGGATATTCCATCCCGCCCGCGGAAATAGGCGCAATTATAACCTCCAGATCCTTATAAGGGTATTCTCCGAAGGCAGAACCGAAAACTGCCAAGGAATCTATTGCTGCTTTTTGCGCGATCTCAGCTTCGAGCTTATCGTATTCGGGCTTTTCTTCTTCTACATATGCTGTGCGGACATGCGTGTTCTTATAGTCACCTTCTACGATCTTAAATCGATCACTGCCTGAGAAAACAAAGTCACGGACACATTCAGCAAAGATAGATATGGTCTTCGAAGATCCGGAAGTGGTCTCCCCTGTTTCAACACCTGTAGACAGGACAACCATATCAGACGGAACCGTCAAGTTTACATCATAGTCGGAAATCTCGGAATAAAAGCACTCGCCGCAAGAATAGTATCCGATATGTGACCAACCGTCAGATGTATATTCGGCCAATATGGGATAAAAGTTAGTAACATTATAGACTTCCTCAGAAACGCCATATCTGTCGGCAACAGTCGGGATCTTTGCGACAAAGTCATAAGAAAGGGTCATCTTCTCTCCCGGTGCAAGCTTGGTATTCAATGGGATCCATACAACGGATACATCCTTTTCTTCACGCGTATATTCCAAAACATTACTGCCTCTGGAATCCTTTATGTTCTTGATCTCCGTCAGACTGCCGTTGGTCTTAATACCTTTATCGTATCCGGCATCTTCAGGATTCTTAAACAAAGAAGAATAGTCACGAAGACAAAGCTTATCCCAGTCATCAACGCTGTCGTTAAAGAAATCAAAATCAACATGACCGCTGATAGTATTCTCCTTGGTATCCAAGGAAAGATCCATCTTATAGTGATAACGTTCACATGAGGGGAACTCCAGTTTACAGCCCTTCTCAGGATAACCTGTAGGTTCAGCAGGCGTAGTTTCAGCCGTCTCAGTCGTAGCAGAAGTAGTTGTAACCTCAGTGCTCGATGAAGCAGTTGCTTTAGTTGATTCAGAAGCAGACGTCGGTGTAGTTGTCTTACAAGCAGCCAAAGACAGGAGTATTGCTCCTGACAACAATATGCAAAGGATTTTCTTATTCATAAGGATCTCTCCCCCGTTTCACGTATTAAATCTATCCTACAACTACAGGCAGGATTAACTAATAAGACTATATGGCAATTAACGGGCAATTGTTTATTCGACTATCTTACCGTCAGCGATATGAATGACCTTATCGGCAATGTCTGCCAAAGATTCATCGTGGGTAGCAATAAGAATGGTCTTCCCTTCATCCCTGAGGGCTTTAAAAATCTTTGCAATTGAATCCTTCTGAGCACTATCAACTTGGCCTGTGGGCTCATCAGCAATGATTATCGGGCATTCATTTATCAAAGCTCGGCCAATGGCTACACGCTGTCGCTGACCTCCGCTCATATCGGATACTTTCCTGTTTTTAAGCTTAAGTATGCCAAGTTTTTCCAATACGGCATCGATATTCTTCTCTTTCCTCTTTGCGTCCTTCTTGGTGAAATACAACGGCACCATCAGATTATCGTACGCGGTCCTGTGAGGAATAAGATTGAATTCCTGGAAAACAAAGCCTATATTCTCATTCCTGAAGGCAGAAAGAGTCTTATCGTTCATGGGGGCTGTATCGCTTCCCTTAATGGTTACTTTCCCGGATGTGGGCTTATCGAGACACCCTATGATATTGAGCATGGTTGATTTTCCGGATCCTGAAACACCGTAGATAGTAGTTATCGTGCCTTCTTCAATAGAAAGGTCTATTCCGTTAAGGGCATCCACTTTGACGATCTTGGAAACATCATATGTCTTATGTA
>JAIKVV010000082.1 GCA_024685385.1 Saccharofermentans sp.
GGATTCCAATTGCATGATGATCTGAAAAAGCTGTACTCCAGGGCTTATACAAAATATGTCAGAGGTGAAATCAAGTTCAAGGACAAAGATTTTATCGTGCCGACAGGCAATAAGACTTTTGACGAATGGTTTTCCAAGAACCGCTGTAACGGCAAAGTTGATATATCGCTGAATTTGATTAAAGATCAGGATTTTGTTGATGCCACTATCAGAAAGGCGTGGAAAGGTTGGATGGGTCCCTTCGATTTCGGTAAACGCATCCTGATTGGCAACTTCGATATGAAGATCGGACGAATCTTAATTCTGTTCAACAATGACACTGGCTGTATAGAATGGTTGGATTGCGAGTACGGCGGTTATGGTACTCTCGAAAAAGATCCTAACGGAATCCTTGCAAACAATATAGAAGAGTTCCTTAACAAGTTGAGCGCTAACATTTCGAAATAATCATAGACAGATTAATCAGCAACAAGGTCGACTAAATGAAAGACAACAAATCAGCATACAATTCAAGCATATACGATGAACACATAACAAATGTGCTTCCTTACTACAAGGAATACCATAATCAGGCACTTGATGTGGTCAGAGCCATGGGTATCGATTCACCTGTGTGGCTTGATACCGGGTGTGGCACCGGCACTCTTGCGATGAGAATATTAGAAACATATCCGGAAGCTAAGCTTACACTTTGTGATCCGTCAGAGAAGATGCTGGATATTGCAAAAGCGAAGCTGACAGGTAATGATATCAGTTTTTTCAATCTTTCCTCAGAACAATTGCCTTTCGAAAACGAGTTTGATATTGTTACGGCAATCCAATGTCATCATTATCTTAGTTTTGAAGGCAGAGCGCATGCAGTAAAGGCATGTTATAAGGCATTGAAAGAATCCGGAGTTTTCATTACTTTCGAGAATATAAAAATGGAAACTGATGCAGCTGATGCAATTGCCTTGAAGAGATGGCAGACATTTCTTGAAGAACACGGCAATTCCCCTGAAGATGTCAGGATGCATATTGAAAGACGCGGGGTGGAAGTGTTCCCGATTACAATCGAACAGCATATAGAATTGCTTAAGAAATGCGGTTTCCGTTCTGTAAATGTTTTATGGACTTCTTACTTACAGGCTGGCTTTTGGGCAATAAAGTAGTATGGAAGATAATCAGGTGTTATAACTATTAGATGATATTCGGGGAATAGTACAGTGAAAAAGATTATTACGTTTGTTCTGATTTTAGCGATTTTGGTTTCGCTTGCATCTTGTGGTAACAGAACCGGCACTCTTAAGGCAGGAGATAAGATCGAATTCGGAAATTACAAGGGGCATACGACTTGGCGTGTTCTGTATGTTCAGGGGTCTGAAGCCCTGATAACTACAGATGACATTGTCGATAAACAAAGATTCGATACTTCTTATTACAGCTGGGAAAGAGATGACTGCGATATCCGTATTTGGCTGAACACAACATTTATCAGTGAAGCTTTTTCGGATGAAGAGCGCAGCAAGATAGTCAATAAGATTGGTGACGAAGTCTTTCTGTTAAGTATCGAAGAAGCATACAGATATTTCAAAGATGACGAGGACAGGTACCTCTCGACAGGTGATAATCTCGGATACTATCTTCGTTCCAAAGGTGTCCATACCGATCATGCCGCACTTGTAGAAACTTTCGAAGATGAAAAAGGAGCCATAAGTGCAATGGGCGGTTATGTTGATGAACCGAGAGGTATCAGACCTGCCGTTTGGATCAACCTTGATACCGCAGACAAAGGAGAAGCTGCCATAACTGAATCTGTCTCGAAATGCGGAAATTTTACCTTAGAACAATCCGGCCATGGAACAGATCTGACAGGTCTGACAGAAATAGGCAGGGAGCAGGAAGACCTGATAATTCCTGCCGGAGTTGGGCTCTTTGGCCTGATCGATGACGCAAAAGCAAAGACTGTTGTTTTCGAGAGCGATGATGACGTTGATTACGGCTATACGTTTGTAAGGATGCATGACCTGGAATACATAAAGCTTCCCGCAAAACTGACAAAACTCGGGATGCATTGTTTTTGTGAAAACCTTAAGGAAGTTGAGATCCCTGAGGGTGTTACCATAATCCCTGTATGCTGTTTTTATGATGACGTAAAACTTAAGAAAGTCGTCATCAAAGGCAATCTTAAAGAGATCTGTTACCATTCTTTTGCAGGATGCGAATCACTGGAAACTATCGAGCTTCCGGATTCCGTTACAAAGATCGACAATAATGTCTTTGTTGTATGCTATTCGTTAGAGGAGATCAGGCTGCCGAAGAACCTGAAGGAGATCGGTGCGGAGGCTTTCCGTGATTCCGCGATCAAAACATATATCGTTCCGGAGGAACTTCAGTTGGAAAAATGGGAATATTCATCGTTTGATCCGACGCCTTATAATGATCTGTTTGATTATCCTCCTATGCCCTACACGGTTAAAGTCAAACAGGGATCATGGGCAGACATCCATTTCGATGAAGTTTTCACGGGAAATGCAACAAAAGAGTACTATTAACATATAAGTTATCTCTAATAATCCTCAAGAGTCCTTTACGCGAATGATATAATTATCTTGTCTGAGGGAGAGATTCCTTGGTACAAAAAACCGGCAGGTAGAAATGCCCTTGTGGAGGTAAACAGGTAATGACGACCAAGGAATTATTTGATCTAGTATCTATGTTGCTTCAGATAGGTCTAATTGGCGTTATTACGATCATAGAATCGTTCATTGGATTGTCGGCAGCCCTGTTCATCATTGACGGTATTAAGGCCAAAAGACAGCACCGCAAGCGTAAGACCGGCATTACTGTCATGTTCATTATCTCTATAATCATCACTGTCCTGCAGATCCTCCTCGCTATCTATGTCTGCGTAGTCCTCGTCGGCGCCTCGATGGGGAAATCTGCGCCCTTTACGTTCTTTCCGTGATCATAAAACTGCAGTCTGTTGTTTATAGCCCTAATTATCCCGTTCTTTTCACAAGTCGGAGAAATACTATATTCATAGGGTGAGTATATATTCAGACTTGAGAAATAAATGCGGAGAATATCAGGAGCATAGCAAACTAAGAAAGAGAAAAAGATGTCATTAGAACACAAAAACAATCTGACCTGGGATGAAGAATATTTATATATAGTAATTCCGGAATACCTGGATGAACTTGCACGCAAGTACAATCTGCGCTTTAAGGTTGTTTCTTGTACGGAAACGGCAATGTATAACGAGGATTGTTGTCTCCTTATCGGTGTAGACAACCGTGACGGCATTATCCTAAGCACGGTTGTAAATGATAACGGAAAAAAAGTCGAATACAGTACAAATATCTTTTTCCGGGTGAGCATTGACGATTCTGACACGGAAGGCCTTGATTTAAGTGACAAGCACCTGAATGTGATAATACGGAACGATCTGATTATCTTATCGCGGAATCTGGACAGTAAATGGAGCAAGTATTTGCAGGGCGATATGAGTTGGCTTGAAGATTATAAGAAATGCAGCAGTTATTATGAGTATCATAATTATATGGAAGATCGCAACAAACGTCTTGACGAGATCATTGCCTGGCAGCAGGAGCAGCGAATGAAGAAAACTATCAGTACAGAAAATCGGGATTTATTGAGGGTGAAAAATGACGATTAAGGAAGCTTGTGATCTGTTAAAAGAAGAACTCCTGGATAATGGTTATGAATACGGTTTCTATTTGAAAGGGGTAACGTACAAACCTGATTTTGCCAAGGGCTTCGATAATGAGTTTTTCGAACGCTTGCTAAACGAATATCGCGTTCAAGATCCCAAAGATACAAGACAAGCTAAGATTGGGACTTGCAATGATGTGGTTGTGCTGATGAAATCCATTCTTGATGAATACAGTGTTCCGAGCAAGATATGGCTGTTGCATGACCGAAAAAACGGAAAGTTTCATACCGTTTTGACATTCTGTCTTGAAGACAAAGTTATATATCTGGAACTGACTCCTCAATCCGGAAAGCCATGGTACGGGAAAGAATTGGTTTTTGACAGTGAGCAGAGTTTTATGGACGGATATATAAAAGATGGATGTGAAGTAATTGATGTCACAGACTCGGTCATTATAGGAGAAACTCCTGACTTTGTACTGTCAAGAATGGATTAACACATTCAAAGTTGATGAGGGAGAGTTTGATATGATCAACATTGTTTATTTAGAAAATGAATCCGACGACCGGTGTTTATAAAATGATAGATCATCAGTGAGGTTGCATATGAAGAAGGGGATAAAAACATTATTTTACGCATTGACCGCCTTTGTGCTTATTGCAGGAATTGCCACAGGATGCAAGGTTCAAAACAACGGCGCTTCAGCAGATAAGAACATTGCAGGAGATTATGAGTATGAAATAGAGATCAGCGGCTGGTTTGGCATGTTTTGTGAAAACCCCGGATACTATATCGAAACAACGGACGGACCTAATGACCCCTGCTATGTAATCATATGCTCAGGTGAAAGGAGCTGCGGCGGTTATGATATCAGGATAGACGAAGTCGGTATTAAGGACGGCTCGCTCGTGATAACCGTGGAAGAGACTTCACCCGGTCCGGATACTACCTGTCCCGATGTGATCAATTATCCCTATTGCGTTCTTAAACTGAATAAGGTGCCTGAACAGCTCCGTATCGTTGACAAAAGAGGCTCTGAGTTCAAGAAATATGATGTTTTCGATGAAAGGATCCAAGAAAACTTACCCTATAAAGATCTCAGGTGGCTCGACAAAGACTATAAGATTCCGGAAGGCTGGGTCGCTTTATTTAGAAAAGATTTTGACGGACAAAAAAATGAGACTTACGTCTATAAAGACGGTACCGGTTATAAGTGCTTCAATATCTTTGTTGCACCCGATTCACCGGATCTAGAGAAGTGGAATCACAGGTTCATTTTCGAAAACACCTGCTCTTCAAAGGAAGAAGTCATAAATGCCGCTGAGGATTTCAGATCTGACGGTGTTATGATCCTTCCGGATGACCAGTCAAAGTCTTATCCGGTAAGCGATTTTGCCAAGAAGGATATATAATTATAAATGATCGTTTAAATATCATGAAACTCGTGATCTGATGAAAAGGGGGAGAAAGATGGGAAAGAATTATTTTCAGGCGATACCGATAAAACCTTCTTATGATGAAAAGCTTATCAGTTTCTCATCATCTTTGGGAGATGCCATTGGTAAAGGCAAGACCATTCCTTTTGCAGATAATGATGTCACGTATACGCTTAATCTGCAAAATGAACGCATTAAAGAAAAGAACATCGAGTTCGATTATGAAGTTTATAAAAGGACTAATGATTCACCTTTAGGCAATATTTTCTTTGATGTTGAGGACTGGAATGACGAGCATTATGAAAGCACCGTGGGATTTGCATCTCTCGGAGTTAAAAGGCAGGTCAGGCAGAATGATCAGATAATCTACAAAGATAATCTGAGACGTGTCTTTTACGGGACAGTCACGGATATCATTTCCGGTTATCAGCCTGATAACGAAAGCCATACCTGTCCGAACTGCGGCGCCGTCAGTACGATTGCGGAACTTCAAAACGGATGTCCCTTCTGCGGAACACAGTATAAGATGGACGATCTTTTCCCGAAGATCACGAGTTTTTATTTCTTCGATCAGATCCGCATATCCAAGAAATGGTTGATGATCGGTTTGCCTGTATGCGCAGTGATCTGCACGATTGCCGTATTTGCATGCGCACCTTACCTTAGCTCCAATCCTTTATTTGCGGGTGAGATGAGAAGAATAAACCAGGAAGGTGCTTATCATGCTGTAATATATGGCCTCTCTGCAGGATTAACTTTGGGAGCCTTATTGTTCCTGTTGATCGACCTGGCGTACAAGATAGCCAAAGCGATCGTTGATCTCAAGAGAATGGGAACAGCAAAATCCAGGGAACGCTTCGAACTCAGGATGAAAAAGATCACTCCCGAATTCTCGTATGAGTATTTTAAGAACAAGGCGATCTCTCTGATCAAGATGACCGTTTATTCAAAGGATGAAGGAGAACTTCTCTGCTATAAAGGCGAACCGCTTCCTGCCGAATTCAAGGATATTATCGATCTGAACTATGCAGGAACATTCGGTATTATGGACTTTAGCGAAGAAAACGGGATCATCTCGGCAGAGACCAAATCGTATTTTGATGTCCTTTCGATCAAAGATAACACAGTAAGCTTTACGCAGCCTGTTATCAGCGCGACTTTTCAGAGAAGAACTGATATACCCGTTAACTTGAACTTTTCGATGACAAGGATCGACTGCCCTTCCTGTGCCAGGAGCTTCAATCCCGTTAAGAACAAGTTCTGTCCCGGTTGCGGCAGGGAATACGAATTGATTACTGATGACTGGGTATTAGTTGATCTGAAAATGGTTCAGTAAAGGATTCTGACATCATTTATGGATAAGCTTTACATTACGCACTACTATTACCCGGGAACAGACCCGTGGAAAAACATAATGCTTCTTCCGGAAGAGGAAGCTTTTCGAAAGGCTGAAGAACTTGCCAAAGCGCATCCGGACACTACCAGTTTCGGGCGTTTTGCTGACTTTGAGAATTATTATCCGGCACGAAAGAAAGCCGATGCTTTTGTGCGTGAGAAGTTTATAGAGTTAGGCGGAAGACCGAAGCTTTCGAATCCTTATTCATTTACTCTTCTGGAGTCTGAATATCTCAAAGAATGGTTTAACAGCAGCGATAAGATAATTATCGATCTGGATGATATTCCCGACGATCAGGTCAGCTTCACGCTTGGAGACAGCTGTGCTCTGATGATTCACGGAAAAGAACCGGTTGTTCTGACGAAAAAACTTCTGTTTGAGCGGATTGAAGCCTGCGATGGATCGGTTGACGTTTTCCTCAAGGAATCGCTCGGCAAGTATGCATATGTGGAAGTGCAGTTGTGGGATAGAATATAGATACTGTGAGGTAATGAAATGGAAGAGATTAAAGATTCAATTATCATTAAACCAGCTGAAACTGATGAGGAGTTGTGCGGCAGGGGATACGTGCATTGTACTGCATGGCAGGAAGCCTATAGAGGCATTGTATGTGACCACTATCTTGATACGATGACCGTGGAAGCTACGACAGCACGTGCCAGGAATTTCCCGGAAAACACACTTGTAGCTAAGGATAAAGATAAAGTTGTAGGATTTGCAGTATATGGTTCATCAAGAGATGAAGATCTGAAGGATGCGGGAGAGGTTGAAGCGATCTATGTCCTTTCTGAGTATTATGACCGTAAAATCGGATACAGATTGATGAATGAAGCAGTTTCCAGACTCAGTGAATATAACACTATATTTTTGTGGGTGTTCGAAAAGAATGAGAGAGCCATAAACTTTTATCACAAATACGGTTTTGAATTTGACGGATGCAAAAAGGAATGGACTCTCGGAACACCGGTTACAATTGTCAGGATGATAAAGAAAAGAAAGTAAACATCCGCTTTGCCGGAGATGGGGGGAAAGAAAAATGTTGACAGAAAAGATGATCAAAACATCAGACGGTGATGTGCATTACTGGATCTCTGAAGATTTTATTGCTGACCGGATTACACTGTTTTTCCTTCACGGACTGACAGTAAGTCATGATCTGTTCAAGAGTCAGATAGGATTCTTTTCGGACAGATACAATATCATTAACTGGGATGCGCCTGCTCATGGCGCATCACGGCCTTATGACAATTTCACTTATGAGAAAGCTGCTCTTGCCGCAAAACAGATCCTTGACGAGAACGGTATCGGTGAAGCGGTATTTATCGGCCAGTCTTTGGGCGGGTTTATCACACAATCCGTGATCAAAAGATTCCCTGAAGCCGTAAAAGGCTTTGTCTCAATAGACAGTACTCCGTTCGGAGAAAAATACTATTCGCGTTCCGACAGATGGTGGCTCCGTCAAATAGAATGGATGTCAATGCTTTACCCTGATAAGACCCTTCGAAAAGCAGTTGCCGCACAATGCACCACAACTGATCGTGCGTATAAGAACATGCTGGATATGCACTCGATATACGGCAAGAAAGAAATCTGTCATCTGCTGGGATTAGGGTACGCGGGATTTCTGGAAGACAATTGTGATATCAAGATCAACTGTCCTGTTCTGTTGATCGTCGGGAAACAGGACAAGACCGGAAAAGTCCAAAGTTATAACAGACAGTGGTCTGAAGATATAGGCGTTCCCATAACATGGATAGAAAATGCCGCTCATAATTCAAATGATGACAACCCTGAGGCGGTCAATAAGGCAATAGAAGAGTTTTTGAACAACAAGATTATCAACACCATAATCAAAAATAAGACCGACTTTTATCAAAGCGGGGTAACCTGACAAAACTCCGCAAACGGGGAAATGTACCCTTTGACGTTCTCGTCCATAATGAACGTGTAAGAAGGAGGACGAAGGCATGGAATGGATCGAAGCATTACAAAAAGCCATCACCTATATGGAAGATCATCTTCTCGAGGAGATCAACTATGAAGACGTAGCGAAGCAGGTGCACACGTCGAGCTACGAGTTTCACAGGGCTTTCAGTTTTGTGACAGGCTTAACGGCCAATGCGTATATCCGGAACCGCCGTTTATCTCTGGCGGGTAGAGAACTCGTTGAGACCGATGCAAAGATCACGGATCTGGCGCTGAAATACGGCTACGAGACACCGGAAAGCTTTACCAAAGCTTTCACCAGGTTTCATGGTGTCGCACCGAAAACGGCCAGAGAAGAAGCCGGCAAACTTGTGCTTTTCAATCCGCTTACGATTACATTATCCGTGAAAGGTGGTAAGAGTATGGATTACCGTATTGTACAGACAAAGGAAAAGAAGTTTATCGCACTCGTAAGAGAGTTCAACAATGCGATCATTAACGATGAAGCCAACCACGATGTGGCGGACTTCTGGGGCGAGGTCAACAGCAAGCAGATGCTGTCTCCCATCTGGATGCTGAGGGAAGACGGAAAGCGCGACCTCTATGGTCTCTGCAGCCCGACAACAGAAGGAAAGGATACCTTCGAATACGGCATCGGCATCATAATCGATGAGGACACCGCAGAGTTCGATATGTCAGATCTCGAAAAGAAGGGCTTCCGCGTCTGGGACGTCAATCCCGGCACCTATGTGGTCTTTGACTGCGTAGGCACAGACGGCGATTGCATCGCCAAGACCTGGGTAAAGTTCTATAAGGAGTTCCTGCCGCAGATGGGCTATGAGGCTTCCGAAGAGACTGACTACGAACTTTACTTTGACGGCACAAGACCTGATGTTTTCTGCGAACTGTGGATTCCGATCAAGAAGAAATAAGATCCCCGATATAAACGACTGGTGAAATGACAATCACCAGTCGTTTTCATATGTTTAGGAGCACAAGACTATAAACGGTAAGATCAGATCATGTCCGGGGAACGAAGTCTTCCCCGTAAGACAAGCCGTATCCTTTCGGGAATGAGCAGTCTTCCAAGCCGATTATCTGCTTGTTGGATCCGTACCAGTTTGACGGAAGTCTTCCTGTAAAATCAGCATAACCGCAAAGGACATCCGAGATGCCTTTCCCTTCAGAACCGGGCAGATAACACATAACGACACTGTCCCAGTTGTTATAATGCGTATTCCCGAGGAAGAGATGTCTTCCGGCAATTATGCAGGTAACGATCGGTTTGCCAAGCGCTTCAGCCTGTTTAACCGCATTCATGTTATTAGGCAGAGCGGTGCTTCCGCTCAGGCTGAGATCATTGGAATCACCAAACCACTCGGCATAGGAGTCTTCACCTACACAAAGAACGATCACATCAGCTTCACTGAAACGGTCCGGATCTGTTATGACTTCGATTCCGTATTCACCGGCATTCTCCATAAACGCTTCCTTTATGGTAGTGACTCCCTGGATATCGGCTACGGGGCTTTTATTCCATCCCAAAGTCCATCCGCCGACCTGAGCTGTACAATTATCGGCTGCAGGTCCCAATATCAATACTTTGCTTCCCTTCTTGATCGGCAAAGTGTTATTGTTGTTTTTGAGAAGGACAAGGCTCTTTTCGACAAGCTGCTCGGCTACTGCTTTGGAATCTGCCGAGCCCACTTTGCTTTTGACAGTTATGTTCTCACAATAAGGATCATCGAAAAGACCTGCGTCTTTCTTTACTTTGATTATCCTTGTGACTGCATCGTCCACACGCTCTTTTGTGATCTTCCCGTTTTCAACGCTGTCAACGATGATCTGTCTCGCCTGCGCATATTTTTCGCCTTCCATCAGCATATCGATACCGCTGTTGATCGCCGTAATGACTTGTTCTTCGTAAGTGTCGGGGGACGTATACTGTATAGCCATGCTGTCGCTTACGACAAAGCCCTTAAAGCCCATCTCGTTCTTCAGCTTCCAAATGTATTTTCCGTTCTCATGCATCTTAACCCCGTTGAGGGAAGTGTAACTGACCATTATGGTCTGAACGCCTGCATCGATCTGGGCCTGATAAACGGTAAGGAGCTCATTGATCTCTTCTTCATACAGCGAAGCATTGCCTCTGTCGATAAGGCTCAAGTATTTATATTCTTCATGTTTTCCCGTGCCGTATACTACGTTGCCGTCACCGAAAAAGTGTTTCGAGCAAGCTACGACTCCACCATCGATAAGGCCTTTAGTATATGCCGTGGAAAGTCTTTTTATGGTTTCGATATCCGAACTGTAGCATTCGTAAGTTCTGCCCCATCTGGGATCATTTGACTGTGCTACGCAAGGGTAAAGATTCCACAGCATGTGACACTGCTTTGCTTCGTTTGCCGTGATGAGTCCCGCCTGATATGCAAGCTCCTCGTCATTTGCAGCACCCATGCCGATGTTTTGAGGAAAGTAAACGGCACCGACACAGTATCCGACACCATGTACATCATCCTGAGCCAGGAGGAAAGGGATTCCGGCTTCAGACTCTATGGCGGCTTTCTGGTAATCATCAACGGTCTTGCTCCAGCCTGAAGCAGAAAGAACACCTTCATCGCCGTAGATGCTTCCGTAACAATAGTCCTGCATGCCTTGAATATCCGAATTATAAAGTATCGGCTGAACCATCTGGGCTGCCTTTTGTTCCAAAGTTAATTCCGCAACGATCTCTTCAGGAGACATGGCTGCATATCTCTGGTATTTATAGTCGTATTTAGCTTCCGTAGTTCCGGAGGTAGTTCCGGTATCTCCCGTTCTGCATGCGGCTGCAGATAATATCATGGAAAAAACCAGCAACAGAGTAAGCGCTTTTTTCATAACAAATTCCCATCCTGTTTCTATACTTATGATCGGATGATAACAAGGGTATTTGTATTTAATGTGTAGGCATTATGTAATTTGTGTGAAGAGATGAACCGTATTAATATTTCCGCAATGTCTAAGGTATAATTATCTTGTCTGAGGGAAAAGCAACCTTGGTGCGGATTTTATGTTTTTATGGAGAATACAAATGGGTTCGGATCTTCGATTTCAACTAAAAGCTGCAGTTGAAACTAATGCGCTTACGCCGGTAACCGTAAGTGACGAACTTAAGCGCCGTTTTCTTAAGAAAGCAGGATTATCATCATTGAAATATCTTCCTTTATCTATAATCGCATTTGTGGTTGTTTTACATATTCTTGTTGTGATCAAGCTTCACCTTGAAGACTTTTTTGTGCCGGTATTATTTTGCGGGATCGCTTTTATATTTGTAGGCTTATTGTCACCCTTTTTCCTGATCTACAACCTTTTTGCCAACGCAATTGCGATCCGGCGCCGGAATTATGGATTCTATGAAGGCGAGATAACAGGCGTGATCGACGACGGCTATGAGATCAGTGGTCTTAAAGGTCACACGATCGAACCTTTCATCGGCAAGAAGAACTATGAACCCGGCGGGAAAGTCATTGTTGCAAGACTTAAAAATGAATTTTATCTGATCTCTGAATAGAAGACCGGATCGCAACGGAGGCAACAGAATAAACATGAGATTAGACGGTTTTGGTATATTAGTTGAAGACATGGCTTCGATGATCCGTTTTTACAGAGATGTACTCGGATTTGAGATAAAGGAAGCTGAGGACACATCAAATGTATATCTGGTAAAAGACGGAACACTTTTTCTGTTGTACGGCCGCAAGGATTTCGAGAAGATGACCGGCCGGAAGTATGACTATGTCAAAGGTCTGAACGGACATTATGAAATTGCGCTTTATGTTGATACATTTGATGAAGTGGATGAAGTCTATGACCGTGTTATCGGTCAGGGGGCAACATCCGTACTTGCTCCGACCACTGAGCCATGGGGACAGAGGACCTGTTACATCGCCGATCCCGAGGGTAATCTGATCGAGATAGGTTCCTGGGATAAACCGTATGAGGAGAAGGATTTCTAAATGGCTATTACGACAAAACAATTTCAATTGTTAACGGATATAAATCTTGTGTGGGACTTTCTTGTCGACATATACGACAGAGAGAACGGAAGCGGCATGCCGGCACCTTTTTTCGAGCATGCCATACGCGCATCCTGGATGGATTCATCTTATTCACATCTGGACAGATTTTGGTTTGACGATGATAAGATCGTTGCTTTCGTATATTATGAGGCCCCGGTTACTGATATCTATTTTGCTGTTCGAAAGGGCTATGAATATCTTGCCGACGAATTGATCGATTATGCGGTTACGGCTATGCCAAGCTTTGACGGCAACCAGCAATTTGTACTTTTCAACGGGCAGGAATTCTTGAAAGAGGCTGCACAAAAGCGCGGATACCGCATGGTATTTGAATACGAGAGCCGGGTCTTTGATTTTGAGAATGAATTGAATTACGAGCTGCCGGAAGGATATCATTTTGTTGAACCTGAAGATATTGATGTTATCAAGTTGTCCAAGCTTTGTTGGTACGGATTCGACCATGGGGATAAACAGGAATTCTCTGACTGGGATAAGTATGATGACAATAATGACTGGACTCCCGCAAAATCACACAAGGACTGCGTAGCGGAATGGATGGCCCCGTCACCTCATTCTACACATGAATACGACGTTGTCATTGCGGATGACAAAGGTGAGTATGCATGTTTTTCCGGGATGTGGTGGGTTCCGCAAAATAAGCTTGCTTACATGGAACCGCTCTGCACGTCTCCGGAGCACCGCAGGAAAGGACTTGCTGCCGCAGCTCTTACTAAGCACTACCGCAGGATGAAATCTCTTGGAGCAACCCACATGACAGGTGGAGAAGATCCTTTTTACGAGAAATTGGGATACGGAAAAGGATTCCATTTTTCGATGTGGAAAAATGATCAGAACACAAGCTGGGAAAGGAGATCATCGATTTGAAAAAGATAGTATCGAGCTTTATATGTTTGGTCCTTATCGGATTAACCGTTACTTCCTGCAGTCCTAAGACGCCTGTAGAGACATCTTCGACTGAGACTTCCGTGACAACGGAAACAACTACTACCGTGACGTCTGCTACAACAACCACGGAGACAAGTGAGTCTGAATCCGTCGAAGAGAATGTCAGATGGTTTACTTTTAATCCCAAGGTCACATCGTCATTTATGCTCGAAACCTTCGGCAAGGACAAGTGCGATGCCTGGTCCAATCTGGTGGATGCCGTAATGGAAGGCAGGGATACTTTTGATTGCTTAGATAAACATACATATCTTTGGACGATCAATGAATTTCCTGACAGATATTTTCCTGTTCTCCGCAAAATAATCAAGACACCGGATAACTATCTTGATATCGAGGTTAACGGAACGGCGCCCATCGAATATAAGGTGTCCAAGGAAGAGGCTGCACGGATGATAGAAGAATTCACGCAGCTTGTCGAGGATATCATTAACGAGAATGTAAAGCCCGAATACAATGATTTCGAGAAAGCACTGGCACTTTATAACTATTTTGCAATAACATACGTATATGATTACGATACGGCAAGACTGATAGAAAGTAATCCCTCCAAGGTCAATTATACTTCCTCATACCGTCTCTTGTCGGAGAAGACCGGGATCTGCAGCGAGATCGCAGAGGCATATTCATATCTGCTCATGCAGATCGGGGTTGATGCAACTACGGTTATCGGGGGCGAGCATGAATGGTCCTTGATAAAATTAGGCGGCAAATATTTCCATATTGATCCGACATGGGTACTGCAGGACTGGTATAGTCTTTCATATTTTCTGATGACAGATAAGCAGCGTAAGGAACAGGGCGGATACAAAAAGAAAGACTACGTATATGTCAGCGAATACTCTCCTGAAGAAAAACCTGTATATCCCGCAACAGATGACTCCTTCAGTTCCATGTGGGATTGTCATGTAGTCTCATTTGATCCGAAGACCCAAACTCTGGAATATACAAAATTCGACGATGACGGCAATGAAGTGACCGGCACCTTTGATTACAGCGGATTCTGTAATTGATCTGATCACATACATAAAATTTCCGCTTCACTTTCTATACTATGCAAAGCCTGACAGCTATTTTATAATAAAAAAATCTTATACGATGGAGGGTCTGTTATGGTAAGGAAGTATTTGTCTGCAATATGTGCAGCGACACTTGTTTTGTCTATGTGGGGTATCTGCGCGGATGTACTGGCAGATGATGAGCCGGAAAAGAACACTTACACAGTTGCGTTTGATTCGAACGGCGGTTCAGGCTCTATGGAGGCACAGGAGATGACCCCGGGCGAGAAGCAGCAGCTGAACGCAAACGGCTTCGAATATAAAGTTAATATTTCCTACGATACGGCAGGCGGAAATCCGATCGATCCGGAAGTCCTGGAATATCCCTTCCTCGGATGGTCCACCAAAGATGAAGTTTCTGACATAGCTACCAATATGAGCAATTGGCATATTAAGAATTCGGATTTGGTCGTGCCTTCACATGATCCAAATACCGGCATAGATACAGTTGAAGTTCATACAAAGCCCAATCAATGGGAAAAGGCATATACCCAAGAGATAAATCTTGAGCCCGGGCAAAAATACAAGGTTTCTGTTAAATACCGTTTTAGCGAGACATTTGAACATCTCGGTTCGGCAAATCCAATGAGATTCAGTGTGGTAACGGGAGCTAATGACGGCAACGGCCCTGATGATTCCGGCGCTATTATCGAATCCTTCGTATACGAAAATATAAAACCCGAAGATGGTGTTTGGTACGAAGGAGTTGTATTCTTTACGGTACCTCAGACAGGAATAATCCGTCTTTCCACCAATTACGGTTGTGTCGGAGATTATAGGGACTTGGTCTTTGAATATAAAGACCTAGAGTTCTGCAGATTGGATGAAAATAATAATCCGGTTTCACAGGACCTGTTCTTCGAAGACGGAGCAGAAGTTTCAAATATCGGAGAGAGCAAGGGAAGCGAGTATGTGTTTAAGGCAACATGGGATATGGATAAGTCTGTCACTTTGCCTGACCCCGTAAAGTGTTGTTCTGTTTTCGAGGGATGGACTGACGGCGAGAAGACATATGCTGCAGGAGATAAGATCTCACCTACGGAGGACCTTGCTCTCACAGCAATCTGGAATCCGGAACTCGTTCACGATTGGGGCGACTGGACTGTTACAAAGAAAGCAACGGTTACATCCGAAGGCGAAGAGACAAGGGTCTGCAAGAATGATCCCAGCCACAATGAGACCCGTGTAATACCCAAGCTTAATGTGACTGTTAAGCTCAACAAAAAGACCGCAAGCGTCATATGCGGCAAGACAGAGACTCTTAAGGCTACGGTTACCGGAACGGATAAAGCCGTCAGCTGGAAGTCCTCTGATACAAAGATCGCAACTGTCGATAAGAACGGTAAGGTTACGACCAAGATGGCAGGATCCGTTACTATCACCGCAACGGTATTAGGCGTTTCCGCAAAATGCGAAATCACGGTCCTCTATAAGGATGTAACAAGTAAGGACGACTTCTGGTATGCTCCCACCAACTATCTGACCGCCAAGGGAGTAGTCAAGGGTTATGCAAATCAGACGGAGTTCCGTCCCGCCAATGAATGTACCCGCGCTCAGATGGTAACATTCCTTTACAGACTCCAAGGGGAACCTAAGACCAAATCAAATAAGTGCAATTTTGGGGATGTTAAAACCACGGATTATTTCTACAAGCCCGTAATCTGGGCAGTTGAGAAAGGCATCACCACGGGTGTTTCAAAGGAACTGTTCAATCCCCAGGGCGTCTGCACCAGAGCGCAGACCGTAACATTCCTCTGGAGGATGGCAGGCAAGCCCGAGCCCGGCAAGAATGCCAAGACTTTCAAGGATGTAAAGACAACAGATTATTTCTATAAGGCAACCCTCTGGGCATCTGACTTGAAGATCCTGGCAGGTCTCCCTAACGGCAAGTTCGATCCTCAGGGCAAGTGCTTGAGACGCCAGATGGTTACCTTCCTGTACAAATACGATAAATACGTAAACGGAAAAGGATAAATCTTAATACATGAAGAAAAAAATATTTATATCGTTGATCCTGACTGCGGCATTGCTCGCATCCTGCAGCAATGCCAAGGTTGAGACGACTCCGGTTACGGAAGAGACAACTACCATTGTGACTACGGAAGCAACGACGACCACAACGACTACAGCGGAAACTAAGTCAACAACGACATCAGAGACGACTTCAGGGCCAAAGCCCTCTGATCCCGAGATCAAGGACGAGAGCGAGACTTTGAAAAGGGTTACTTTCTACCGTGACGGCAATCCCATCAAGGCTAAGCTCTATCTTCCGGAAGGAAAAGGACCCTTTAAGACCGTGATCCTTCTCGGAGGGATGTATGTCGATCTGGGTTATTATTCGGGCAAGGCACAGATATTCAACGACAAGGGATATGCCGTTGTTGAGATGAGCCCGACCAACAACAAGCTCATGGGTGTTTATCAGATCCCCGAATTTCTGGGTGATTTCGTTTACGAGCAGATGCAGGACATGCTTTCGGTAATGGATGATCTCAAATCTTTCCCGGAGATAGATTCATCCGATATCTATCTGTTCGGGCACAGCATCGGCGGACTCGGAGCGGTATATGCGGCAAGGGAAAGACAGGATGAGATCAAGGGATTGATCCTGATCGAGCCGAGTTTCCAGTATCCTGAAACAATGCTTTTCGAAAACGAAGAGACCCTCAGAAAGGATTTCTATCCGTTATTGTCTGAACTCAAAGTTCCCGTGCTGATAGTAAAGGGAACGGGAGACCGCCCGGACCTCACGGACTTTGAGCATTTCTACGATAAGGCAATAGAGACGATCCCCTCTGCAAAGATCGTTACCATCGAGGGTGCGGATCACCCCATGCACGGTGAACCCGGCAATCAGATGGCTGAAAGTGTCTGTGAAAACATAAAAGGATGGTAAAGGTATGAATCTTCCGTCAGATCCCGTAATGCTCTTAAGCTATGTCAATACAAAACTTCGTGACGACTATGCATCCCTTGATGAGCTCTGCTCGTCCCTGGGAGCCGACAAGGATGAGATATTGGCCAAGTTAGCCCAAGTAAACTATACATACGACGAAGAACTGAATAAATTTGTGTAATTTTTCGGGCGAATCCATATTATAATATCCGCGGATCAAAATTCACGGAGGAATATATATGAGACAGAAACCTGTAGTACTTATGGTTCTTGACGGCTACGGCATCTCTGAGAACCCTGAAGCAAACGCGATCGCAATGGCATCTACTCCCGTAATGGATAAGCTCAGGGCTGAGTGCCCTTATGTTCAGGGATTGGCATCGGGTCTTGCAGTCGGACTTCCCGACGGACAGATGGGCAACTCTGAGGTCGGCCACATGAACATCGGATCCGGAAGGATCATCTATCAGGATCTCACGCTTATCACAAAGTATATCGAGGACGGTGTCTTTTTCGAAAACGAAGAGCTCCTCCGCGCTATCAATAACTGCAAGGAGAAGGGATCGGATCTTCATATCTGGGGTCTTCTTTCTGACGGCGGCGTACACAGCCACAACACGCACCTTTATGCGATCATCGAGATGTGCAAGCGGAACGGTCTTGACCGCGTTTATGTACATCCTTTCTTCGATGGACGTGACACCCCCCCTGCATCAGGCAAGGACTACCTGCAGGCTCTGGTCGACAAGATGGCCGAGATCGGCTGCGGAAAGGTCGCTTCCATGTCCGGCCGTTACTATGCAATGGACAGAGACAATAACTGGGACAGGATCCAGAAGGCATACGATTCACTCGTAATCGGCGAAGGCGTTAAGGATACAGATCCCGTTGCGGCAATGCAGAAGTCTTACGACAACGGCGTAACGGACGAGTTCGTTCTTCCTACCGTTATCGTTAATGAGGACGGCACACCCGTATCCCTGGTCAAGCCCGATGACTCGATCATCTTCTTCAACTTCCGTCCTGACCGCGCACGTGAGATCACCAAGGCATTCTGCTTTGCAGACAGCGATATCGAGGCACAGGAAGGATCTTGTGATGATCCCAAGTGCATCAAGTTCTTAAAGCGCCACAACGGCTTCATGCCCCTCACATATGTCTGCTTCAAGGATTACGACGAGACCATCCCCAACAAGTTCGTTGCATTCAAGAAGGAAGAGATCGTCAATACATTGGGCGAGTATCTTGCAAACAACGGCTTAAAGCAGCTGCGTATCGCGGAGACGGAGAAATATGCACACGTTACATTCTTCTTCAACGGCGGCATCGAAGAGCCCAACAAGGACGAGGACCGTACGCTCGTTAATTCACCCAAGGTTGCAACATACGATCTCCAGCCTGAGATGAGCGCTCCCGAAGTTTCCGAGAAGCTCGATGCAGCGATCACTTCCGGCAAGTATGATGTGATCATCATCAACTTTGCTAACCCTGACATGGTCGGACACACGGGTGTTCTCGAAGCTGCAATCGCCGCTGTCGAGAGGATCGACCAGTGCGTCGGAGCTGCAGTTGATGCAGTTAAGCAGATGGACGGAGTCCTCTTCATCTGTGCAGACCACGGCAACGCGGAACAGATGTTAAACTACGAGACAGGAGAGCCTCATACGGCACATACGACAAATCCTGTTCCCTTTATCCTTTATAACTACGATCCTTCTTACACTCTCCGCGAGGGCGGCAGGCTTTGTGATATCGCGCCCACCTTGCTCGAGATCATGGGATTGCCTCAGCCTTCCGAGATGACAGGTAAGTCCTTGCTTATCAAGAAAGACTGATAATTAAGTTCTTTGAAAAGTTGATCCCCGGAACTTTATGGTGCCGGGGATCTTTTTTGTCAGATCTTTTCTTCAGTTCTTTTCCTGTGAATGTTATATAAGGCAAGATAGATCATCAGCAGGATCAGAAGGATTATCAGGGCAGGGAAGGAGACGGCAAATCCTTCAAGGAAGAATTCGGAATATTCCGTTTTTCCCGAACGGAGGAAGCATGTTGCCGTAACAGCCGGAGGAGATCTTCTACGCTTATCTCTTCTTCAGCTGAATCGTAATATGCCTTAAAGCCGGGGATCAGACCGGACAGTTTATCTTCCGGTCCGATCTTTCCTTCATCGATCAGCTTTTGTATTGCAAGACCCGTAAAGGCTTTGGTCATGGATCCTATCTGATAGAGGTCATCCTTATCGCCGTAATGATCCGTTTTGCCGTTATCGAAGACGGCAACGCTTACGTTGCTGCATTTAGTCTCTTTTTGAAAGTCGTATATGAGTCCTTCGATGCCGGGATCGGAGGGCAGATATACCAGGCTGCTCGAAATGAAGATCGCAGTTGTTAAGAGGATGGTCCGTAGCATTTATCAGGCGTTCCTTTCCGTTATGTTTTCGCACATCCTAACGGAAAGAAATGAGACATACAATAAGAGAGGGCTCTTGTTGCAAATGAGCATCCGCAAAATGCAATTATTGAGCTTTTAACTTTTCGATCGCATCCTGGAAAGACTTGAATTTCTCATCGCTCATCTTGAGACAATAAGATTTATCGGGTTCAGGTTCGGAATAGATTACGCCTTCGCCGTTAAATACTCCCAGGGCATATCCTTCGTAAGCATGGGGCGAGTTATCGTCACCGCACATGATTATGACGTATTTCACATCCTCGTCACCCAGATAAGGAGCCGCATTGCATCTTGTCCAGGTGTTGTCCATGACGAAACAATCCAGTATCTGATCCATGATATCCCTGTCGAAAACGGATACTGCTCCGCATTCGCCGAATACCGGGGATACTATGCGGGCATAGGCAGTTTTGCTGTTGTTGATGACGGGAGTATTGGTTTTTGTCTTGGCTGACGTTCCGAAAGATACGAAGGCCAGTAACATTACGGCTGTTACCATAACGGTAAGGCTCTTAGCACAGGGCTTGCTGTTCTTAATGTATCTTACGCGGCTCAACATGCTCTTCTTATCGGATGCAAAAGCCGTTGCAAGACCGGGTGTCTTTCTTCCCGTCTGCTTCTTGACGGCGGAGATGATGGACAAGCCGTACATTGTCTTCTCGATATCTTCAAGGTCTCTTATGACCCAGGCATCGCAGGCTGCTTCGCGGTCAACAGACTGGATCTTTCCCATTATCCATACGAAAGGATCGAACCAGTAGACGGCACAGCAGATGGATGTAAAAAGAGCATAGAGATTATCTTTTTGTCTTATGTGCGTAAGTTCATGTATAAGGATGAAACGGAGTTCTTCGCAGGATGAAGAGCAGATCCATTCCGGCAGGTAGATCACGGGACGGATTATGCCGGCGGCACAAGGGGAATCCGTAAGACCGGATATATAGACTCTGGGGAGATGCTTTATCTTAAGCTGGTTGCAGATGTCTTTCAGTTGATCCGGCCGTACTTCCCTGCGGTCATTTTTGAGCCTTTTATGGAATCTTACATTTCCCCAGATGATGAATGCCGAAACAAGAAATACGCCAAGTATCCATACTACAGGTATCAGCATCTTCCATGCCAGGAGGATGGATGCATTGCCCGTATTTCCTATCGCGGGGGAATTGCTAAAGGCGGCCGGACCGCTCTTATGAAGAGCCGTTAATGCAATGCTTCCTCTGTCCGGCAGAAGGTTCATGATGCTTATTCTGCTCGATACGGAAAAAGGGATCATGAGCCTGAGCATTACGGGGATCCAAAGATAGTAGCGGACCCTTTTGTCCAGCTTATTGCCAAAGATGGCGCGCAGCAGGAAAACGGCCGCCATGATCAGAGTCGACTGTATCAGTAATTCCGTTAACAATGACAGGATGCTGTCAGCCATCTTGTCCTTCCCCGTCCGTTAATATCGCTATCATCTGTTCCAGCTGTTCATCCGAGATAGATCCCGTTTTCGCAAGATAGGAGACCATCTTGACCGGACTGTTGTCGAAGACTCTGGTAAGAGTGCTTCCGAGTTCCTTTTTGATCGCATCTTCTTCTTTTATCTTCGCGCTATAGATCTTCACGGGTTCTGATGACTTGACCTTGATGGCGCCTTTTGCTTCCATTTTCTTCAGGAAGGATATGACTGCATGATGTGTCCAGTCATGGCTCTTGTTGGCCTCATCACAGATCGTTCTCAAAGTGCAGGGCTGCTTGTCCCATATGATCTTCATGATGTCCCATTCGTTATCAGTAAGATGTACCTGATCTTTCATAACTTTTTTACTCTCCTTCCAAAAGGTAACCTTGGGGTTACTGTACTTGAATATTATTATATGGCTGATACTAAGTCAAGTTATTCCTGACAGCGGATATGGAAAACCCCTTAAGGGCATTGTCCTTAAAGGGTTTGCTTCCAAATCCGTTCTGGAGATTTACCGTCAGTTATCTGTCTTTTTGCCGTATTTGAAACAGACCTCGTAATCTGATGCCGGAAGATAGCCGCTTACCATGATCACGCACATGAGATCGTCATCGAGTTTTCTTACATAGGTATAAACGAGCTGATCGCCGTTATCCAGATTGCAGGTCTCTTTTACATATTCCTTGCCTCCGAGAGATACCTTTTCCCTTTCCGGATATTCCGCCTTGCCTCCGAACTCTTTCATCGACCTTAGAGTAAGTTCTTTTTCTGCATCGAGATAATCGTTTTCCGTGGGATCTTTCACTTCCGGCATGCCGAGTTTTGTATTCACAAAGCCTATTGCCATGTAAAGTGTCGGACCGGGATTCTGGGAGTCGGGCGTAAATACGGCATCCCAGAAGGTTGCAGCCGACCTGGCTCTGTCATTTTCATTTGTTGAACCTGCCATCATGGAAGAAGATGCGGCCGCACTGTCGTAAGTAAGCCCGCCCGGAAGATCAAGCAGGATCTGCGCATATTCATTGCTGTAAGAACCTTTGTCATATACGCCCTTGGTATATTTGGTATCTGCCATGGGATCTGTTGTCTTTTCGGATTCTTCAGAAGATCCTTCTTTTCTTTCAGGCTCCGTCCGGGGAGTGAAACCGTCACCGTAAGTTAATCCGTATCCAATATCGAAAAGGTTCTTATCCGTTAAGATCTTATCTACGGAACCGTACCAGGGCGAAGGCAGTTTGCCGGAAAAATCAGCACAGCCGCAGAGGACATCGGATATGCCCTTGCCTTCGGAACCGGGGAGGTAGCACATTACGATGCTGTCCCAGCTATCCATGTCTTTTTGATCCAATATTACCTGTCTTCCTGCGATGATGCAGGTGACGGTAGGTTTCCCAAGCTTTCTTGCTTCATCGATCGCTTTGCGGTTGTCTTCAAGTCCGCAGCTTCCGCAGAGGGCAAGGTCTTCCGTGTCACCATACCATTCCGCATACGCTTTTTCACCTACGCAGAGCAAAACCACATCGGCCTTTCCGGCTTCCTTGGGATCGGTTATCAGTTCGATGCCGTAATCAGAAGCATACTGAGCAAACGCTTTCTTGATGGTAGTTACTCCCTTCATGTCATCGACATGGCTTGCATTCCAGCCTAATGTCCAGCCTCCGCACTGAGAGCGGGCATAGTCTGCCGCAGGTCCCGTGATATAGACTTTAGTGCCTTCCTTAAGAGGAAGGGTCTTTTTGTCATTCTTAAGGAGCACCAGACTCTTTTCGACTATCTTCTCGGCAAGCTTTCTGTATTCAGAAGATCCCGGTTCGGTCTGAACGGTCTTCAAGTTTGTGAGGAAAGGATCATCGAAAAGGCCCATATCTTTCTTGAGCTTGATTATCCTTATGACCGACTCGTTGATCCGATCCTCCGAAAGCTTCCCTTTTTCCACTCCGCTTATGATGGCATTTTTTGCTTCAAGACCCATCTCACCTTCCATGAGGATATCCAGGCCGCAGTTGATGCCGCTTATGATCTGTTCCTCGTAAGTTGCAGGAGATGTATTGCGGACAGCCTTAAGGTCGCTTATGATGACGCCCTTAAATCCCATCTCGTCGCGCAGCTTCATGATGTAATCTTTCTGCTCATGCATCTTCTTGCCGTTAAGGGATGTGTAGCTGACCATTATCGTCTGGACGCCTGCATCGATCTGTGCCTGATAGACCTTGAGAAGACCCTTGATCTGTTCATCGGTTAATTGGGAATCGCCTCTGTCGATGAGACGCTCGTAATCACTCTTCTCACCGGTTCCGAATACCGTGTTGCCGTCACCGAAGAAGTGTTTTGCGCAGGCAACGACACCGCCGTCGATCAGTCCCTTTGTGAAAGATGAGGAGAGCCTTGCAATAAGATCAAGATCTGCTCCGTAAGACTCGTAAGTCCTGCCCCACCTGGGATCCGTTGACTGGGCAACGCAGGGGTAGAGGTTCCAGAGCATGTTGCACATCTTTGTCTCATCTGCGACAGCAAGACCTGCCTGATAGGCAAGCTCTTCATCGTTGGCTGCGCCCTGTCCGATATTGTGAGGATAATAGACGGCATTGATGCAGTAGCCGACGCCGTGAGCGTCATCCTGGGCAATGATCAACGGGATGCCCGCTTCGGATTCTACGGCCGCTTTCTGGTATGAATTATAAGCATTCTGCCATTGAGCTTTTTCCCATACACCCTCGTCACCGTAGATGCTGCCGTAGCAGTTATTCTTTACCTGGTTTTCGTTGAGGCTGTATAAGATGGGCTGCACCATCTGGGCAGCTTTCTGCTCCAAAGTAAGTTCCTTGACGATCTCCTCCGGAGTCATCTTGGCATATTTTTGATATTTATATTCGTATGTTTCTTCCGTTGCTTTAGGGGTCGATTCCGTGGTCGCCTTTGTATCAGAAGAACTAGTGCTGCTTTCAGTAACATTGTTACAAGATGCGGCAGACAGGAGCATTGCGGCTCCCAACAGCAATGAGACGGCTTTTTTCATTTTCTTTCTCCTTAACAGCTTTTTATCCGGCCGTGCGGTGTAACCACATGGTTACTATAAACTGATGTTATTACACGCAGGAGGGCATGTCAAGAAGAAATCGTAACCTGAGGGTTACTGATGTGTTCTGTTTTTTTGAAGATGAGATCCGTCTTATCACGCCAGATTGGATAATACTCTGTCCAGGAGTTCCTGGAAGCCGTCAACACCCCTGACGGTCGAAGAGGAACCTATGAAATATACTCTTCCGAATTCTTCAGTCTCTATGATGACATTCTGGGATACATAGGAAGTGGTGGCTCCCGAATGACCGAAAGCTTTCCCGATATAAGGATATAATCCGCAGCCGTATCCGCCGTCGCCGTAAGACTTGCCGGTCTTATAATCTCTCATGATGCCGAGAGATTCTTCGTTTACAAGTTTTCCTCCGAATAAGGCTTTATCGAAAATGAGCATATCCGCCATGCAGGAATGAATGTCGCCTGCGCCCCTCGCCCCCTTCTGGAAGCTATGGTAACCCTTGAATTCGTCTGCAACACTTGTCACGTCGCCTGTTGCAACAGCACTTGAATGTTCCATTCCAAGAGGATCGAAGATGTCTCTTTTGACAACATCCGCATAACTCATGCCTTCGATCTTTTCGATGATCAGGGCAAGAAGGTGGTAATTAGTGTTGGAGTAATCCGTGTCCGTTCCGGGCTCGAAATCAAAGTCTGCCTTGCAGAGATAATCCATGAATAATTCATCCGTCAGACTGTCCTCTGAAAACAACTTAAGAAATTCGTCGTTGTTCAGTTCGTTGGAAAAGAAGCTCATTGGATTATTGACATAATCTTTTATTCCCGACTGCATGTTAAGGAGATTTGCTATGGTTATGTTCTCACCCTTCTTATATTCCGGGAAGTATTTTGTCAGTTTGTCGTTAAGATCGATCTTTCCTGCTTCCCTTAACTTCATTATCAGGACTGCAGTAAAAGTCTTGCTGATGGAACCTATCTCATATGTCGTGTAAGGATCCACAGGATCTCCTTTTGTCGTCTTGGCATTGGGCCCGCCGTAGAAGAATATCTCGTCATCCGTTGCAAGGATGCATGAGCCGTTGAAGCCCTTGTTTACGGCAGTGTTTTCCATATAAGTCGTCAAGGTTTCCCATGCGGGATCTTCTTTGACGAAGATATTGTCCTTATCGATCCTTAAGCCCTTAAGGAGTCCCGAATCACAGTAGGAAAGCTCTTTTGAAGAAGATGCAGAAGAAGATGTTGTCGTAGTCGTTTCTGTTGCGGTTGTTGTTGATCCGGAAGTCGTGCTGACGGTAACATTATCCGAACTGCAGGCTGCAAGCTGTAAGAGCAAAGATATTCCGAGCGCCACGGCTATCGATCTTTTCATGTTAAGGACCCTTTCTTTTCGAAAACGATTACAGAACAGATTATATCAAACGGAATGAATTATATCTAACGGAATGATCAGACGAAGATGAGATCCGTATCCCAGCCCGGGATCGACGGGAGGTGTCTCATGTAGATACGGTAATCCTTTCGGATCTTCAATACTTCCTGAGGGATGCGGAAGATGTCTTGGCTTTTGTGGTAGCATGCGATCCTCATGACGGGACTATGCTCTGCCAGGAGCTTTGCAGCTCCCTTGATCCCTTCGGCTTCAAATCCTTCGATGTCAAATTTAATGAGATCCGGGATGAGAGAGGTCTTTTCAACGATGCTGTCGATGCTTATGGCAGGCGTTGCTATCGTCTTGGCTGAAGACGGATCTCCTCTCGTGCCCCTTCCTCTTGCTGATGCCGTAATGAAAGAATCCCGGCAAGCATCTGAGATCAAAGATCTTATGGGGATGAATTCTTTTACGGAAGAGCATGCAGGATCAGAGATGATCATTTCGAGTTTTTTAAAGTTATGGGGCTCCGGTTCGACCGCCAGGACCTTTGTTATTGAAGGAAAACGGCTGCAGTATTCTCTTACGGTGTCGCCGTTATATGCGCCCAGGTCAAAGAAGATGCTGTCATCCGGAAGGTCCATGAGGGAGAATATGTCTTCGGGATCCGATTCAGCTTCATGTAGATATTCTATCCTGCCCGTAAGCCTTGCTTTAACTATGTTGTCCAAACATTTCCGGGACATGTCATCTGCAAGGAGTGATCTTATTTCGTTTATCTCGTCTTCATGAGCAGCGTAAAAATCCTTATCGAAAACCTCTCCTCCGCAGACCGGGACATCGGGCGCATAGCATTCCGCGCGGGATGCTATTTCATCTATCGCGCTTATCACTTCGGGTCTTGAAGAACCGAAGGAGACGAGGACCACGGGGTCAGCAAGACGGCCGGACAGATCATCAAAGGATTCGACTTTCATGCCGCGGTAAGTCCTCTCGCGCACGAATCCGTCGCTTGCGAAAACGCCCGATACTTCGATGCCGTCAGATGACAGCCTTGTCAGTATCTTGTCTGCGCCGTCGCCCGTTCCGTATAGAACGACGGGGCGCCCTTTACCGTATTCTGCCTTTAGGTATGTCCATAGATCTTCCATGCCTTAGATTATAAACCATATTAAGGGTGTGATATAATCAGGCTAGTTCTTTAGATCATAGAGAGGTCATCTTATGGCATTTATCAGTAAGATCAAAGGATTGTCGAAGGGGAAGAAGATCCTTCTTTGTTCTGTTATCGCGGCCGTTATCGCGGCAATCGTCATCGTATGCATCCTCATAGCAAGAAACGATTATCTGGCTACCACCATGAGGCTTTTGCGCGTCGAAGGAACGGTCAACATAGAAGATATTAACGGCACATCCAAACCGGTTATCGACAATATCCGTTTCCAGTCAGGCGATGCATTGAATACCGGCAAAGACGGACTTGCATCAGTAAGCCTTGACGACACCAAGATAGTTACGCTCCAAAACGACAGCAGAGCCGAGTTCTATAAGAAGCAGAAGAAGCTCGAATTGAAGCTCACCAAAGGCGCTCTCTTCTTTGAAGTTACGGAGCACTTAAATGCTGACGAGACATATGAGATCACGACCTCCAACATGACTGTCGGCATAAGAGGAACTTCGGGATACATCTATTACGACGACAACGGAAGAGAGTCGATAATCGTAACCGACGGCGTGGTAAAGATCACAGCCAAGAATCCCGATACCGGAGAAGTCAAGACCGTCGAGATCAGGGGCGGCCAGGGCGCAACGGTATTCCTCTTTAACGACCGTGTCGTCGATACGGTTGATTTCAAGATCGATGACGTTAAGGAAGAAGACCTTCCCGACTTTGTCCTTAAGATGCTCCTTGGCAACGATCAATTGATAGACAAGATCTGTGATTTCACGGGCTGGGACAAGCAAAAACTGATAGACCTCATCAACGGTTTTCTGCATCCAAAGGATGAAGACCCGACTGTAACCCCGACAGAGGCTCCTACGCCGGAAGCAACATTTACTCCGACTCCGGGAGAAACGGATCCTTCGGATATATCTCCGACCCCTGAGCCTTCAGGTACTCCGACGCCGCCCGGGAAGGCGACGCCTACACCCGGCAGAAATACTGATCCTACAGCAACACCTACTCCGGACCCTTCAGCAGACGTAACACCCACGGAGCCTCCGACACCGACACCTTCTTATACCGATCCTTCGGGAAGCCAGTGGACCGAGCCGACCCCGACTGAAGCGCCTACGCCGACTTCCGAACCGACGGCAACACCGACGGCTACTCCTTCACCGAGCCCGTCTCCATCCCCTTCTCCTTCACCTACGCATGCGCCGAAGGTACCCAGCAGGGACAGTGTTCCCAGAGGTTATGAAGAGGAGATCATGTGGGATGAAGAAAAGTTGATCTTTGTCTTCGGCGGAGTCACCGACCCGGATGAAGAGCCGGTTGAAGAACCGGTCGGGGATGACATAGGAATGGATTTCGTCGGCTATGTTGACGGGAAATGGATAGATTTGGATTTTGAGATAGATAAAGACTCCGGTGCTTATGTTTATTCGTACAAAAAGAACGGCAGGAAGATAGTCTATTATAGAGATGAATAAATTCTTTAAGTCTGAAAAATGCAAGACCTTGATCATCTCCTTTGCTGCGTCTCTTGCAGTAACGGTCTTGTGCGCGACCCCGCTTCTTAGGAGCGCGGATCTATGGCTCTGCGATAAACTCTATCAGACGCCTGAGGCGTTGCCCGGGGACATAGTCATAGTAGGTATAGACGAGAATGATTTTAAGCAGCTGGGACCATATAAGAACTGGGACAGGACGATCATGGCATCGGCTCTGGAATATCTCGGATCTTCAGTTGATAAACGCCCTGCGGTTGTTGCAATTGATACTCTTTATGCCGGGACGACAAATGAAGAAGCCGACAACAGGCTCGCTAATGCCTGTTTTGAGCTGGAGACTGTCATAACCGCATCAGAAGCCAACATAGGAAGGAAGATATCCTATGTTGACGGTCACTTTGTAAGAGACGATTATGCGATCCTAAGTTATGAAGAAGCTTATCCCGCTCTCAGGGAAGTGACGACGACCGGGCACATCAATGCGATGTACGATAACGACGGTGTCTTAAGACACGCAAATCTTTATATCGAGCCCGACGGCGAACGCGTATATTCCATGGCATATACAGCTGCCAGGCTTTATGCCCTGAGCAGAGGAAAAGAGATAGAAGAACCGCCCGTTAACGGAAGGGGCCAGTTCTATGTTTCATATTCAGCAAAACCCGGCGGTTACTATGAAGGCATATCCATAACCAAACTTATCAACAAGGAAGTGGATCCTGCTTATTTTGCAGGGAAGATCGTTCTCATAGGACCATGTGCTCCGGGTCTTCAGGATTCTTATGTAACTCCGATCGAAAGATCCAAGATGATGTACGGAGTCGAGTTCCAGGCCAACGTCATTCAATACCTCCTGAACGGCATTTACAAGCAGGAGCTTTCAGGCGCGGGCGAGTTCATCCAGCTTGCAATCCTCTTTATTGTCTGCTTTGCATTCTTCATCTTCTGCAATAACAGGAAGCTGAGATTTTCGATACCTGTCCTCCTGGTGCTTGAATTGATCGCCTTTGCCGCGGCAATAATGATCTATAACGGGGGACTTGTTATCCACGCTCTTTGGATCCCTTTGGGGCTCATTATAATGTTCATCGTAAGCGTTGCCGGCAATTATATCCGCCAGGCTGTCGCAAGGCAGAACGTTACCAGGACTTTCGAAAGATATGTTGCTCCGAACATAGTAGGTGAGATATTGAAAGAAGGCGAGGAGAACTTAAAGCTCGGAGGGAAGCTTTGCAACATAGCGGTCCTCTTTGTTGACATCAGAGGATTTACAACGATGTCTGAAAGGCTCTCTCCGGAGGAAGTCGTTACGATCCTCAATCAGTATCTTTCCATGACCAGTTCCTGCATAGAAGTAAACAAGGGGACTCTCGATAAGTTCATAGGTGATGCGACCATGGCATTCTGGGGCGCTCCCATTGAAGACGATGATCCCGTTTACCATGCGGTGAAAGCGGCTCTCGACATAGTTGACGGAGCAAAGAAACTATCGGGAAAGCTCAAAGAAGAATTAGGCGAAGAATTAAATGTCGGTGTCGGCGTTCACTACGGACCAGCCGTCGTCGGCAATATGGGCTCGGTCAAGAGGATGGATTATACGGCCATAGGAGATACGGTCAATACATCCGCAAGGCTTGAAGCAAATGCACCCGCGGGCACGGTCTACATAAGCCGCGCTGTTGCCGATGAGCTTAAAGGACGCATAAGCTTTGAGTCTTTGGGAGATACGATAAAACTGAAAGGTAAGGCTGAAGGATTCGAAGTCTTAAAGCTTACCGGTCTGGAGGATAAAGATGCTTAAGTTCCTGGGAAGAGGATCTGCATTCACGGCAGAACATAACAGCGCATATCTTACTGTTGACAAGGATCTCATCCTGCTGGATTGTTCCATGACGTCTTTCATAGCTTTGAAAGAAAAATATCTTTCAGGATTCGAAAACATATACATATTGGTAACCCATACTCACGGAGATCACATAAGCGGCATTGGCATGCTGATAGATTATGTTTTCTTCACATCGAAAACAAAAGTTGTGGTCGTCGCGCCTTCATCTGAAGTAAAAGAAGACATTTATTATTTCCTTTCAAGGCTTGAAGGCTGCAGTGATTCCTGGTATGAGCTTTTGGAAAGCAAAGATCTTGCGAAGAATTGGATGATAAGATCCGTCCCCGTCGAGCATACGGAAGAGCTCAAAGGAAGATGCTTCGGATATTGTCTCAATATAGACGGAAAGAATGTCATCTATACCGGAGATACGAACAGTCTGGATCCTTTCGAAGAGTATCTTACGGCAGGATCTGTTCTGTATACCGAGATCTCGGCACATAAGACGGGAGTCCATATCTTCTGTGAGGATATAAAAGACAAGATAAAAGAGCTTACGTCAAGAGGCATAAAAGTTTATCTCATGCATCTTGATGATGAAGAGAAGATAAAGGAAGTCATGAAAGATACGGGCGCGGAACTTGCGCCTCTCGACAAAGGAGAAGACGTTATGGATCAAGATAAGATATTGAACGGGATATTCGAGATCAGCGACAGGCTCTATGAGGACATGTGCAAGAACGAGAGCAAGGACCATGCGCTTCTTTTCTCATATCTTACCGAGCTCGGAAAGACCATAGTCGATGCCGACAGGGCAAGTTTCTGGAAGTGGGACAAACGCAAAGGCGAGATATGGACCATGTCCGCAACGGGCGTCGATAAGATAGTCATCCCGGACAACATGGGACTTGTCGGCAAGGCCTTAAGGGAGAAGAAAACGGTCATAACGAACGACCCTTATTCGGATCCTGATTTCAACAAGGAAGTTGACATGAAGACAGGCTACAAGACCAAGTCGGTCCTGACACTTCCGGTAGCAGATATCAACGGATATTTCATAGGAGCTCTGCAGCTCATAAACAAGAATGACGACAAGGGATTCGATCCTGAAACGGATCCCAAGAAACTGTCGCTGGCAGCTCTTGTCTGCGGCATCGCGCTGGAGTCAGAGACCTTCCTTGAGGAATCACATCACGATAAGCTGACGGGCCTTAAGAACAGGATGGGATTCTATTTCGATTTCGGAGGAAGATATAAAGATTATCTTCTTCCGGGATCCGGCAAGACCATGTCCCTGTTTATCTGTGACATAGACAAGTTCAAGCGCGTTAACGATACATACGGACATAACGCAGGAGACGATGTTCTGGCATTTGTTGCAGGGCTCGTGGAGAGCGCTTGTTCCGATAACGACTGTGTCTACAGATGGGGCGGAGAAGAGTTCGTAATGGTAATGAGAGATACTGATCTTGAAGGGGCCGCAGCCAAGGCTGAGGAGATCCGCATAAAGCTCATGGATTCGGACATCGAAGCAGACGGCAACACCTTAAGATGCACCATGAGTTTCGGATGTGAGCTTTTCGATCCCGAAAAGACAATTGAAGAAAACATCTCCGTTGCTGACGGAAGACTTTATATCGCAAAGGAAACAGGAAGGAACAAAGTAGTAAAGGAAGATAACTGATATCAGTTTGTTTTTGAAAAACAAAGGCCGCTTCATTGTGAAGCGGCCTTATTGTTGTTATTGAAATATTAATTTATCAGGAATCGAACTCGGATACGATCGAGGAGACGGTCTGCTTTGCGTCGCCGTAGATCATTACCGTGTTGTCGTTCGTGAACAGAGGGTTCTCGA
>JAIKVV010000106.1 GCA_024685385.1 Saccharofermentans sp.
TGCGGACCGGGTTCTTCCCGGTCCGTTATTCTTGACAGATGATCTTTTCGGGTATAATATAAACACAATTATATAATTATGTTTATGGAAAGTGATGCTTATGGCGCGTAAAACTACAATATCAAGAGAAGTTATTCTTGAAGCAGCGTTGAAGATGCTGATAAGAGACGGATATGCATCGGTCAATGTGAAGACACTTGCAGCAGAGATCGGATGCTCGACTCAGCCTATCGTATGGCATTTCGAAAACATGGGCGGATTAAGGCAGGCTCTTTCAGAATACGCAATGGCTTATGCTGCGAAAAAGGCTGCTTCAAGTTTTGATGATAAACTCGAAGGCTTTGAATTCTTGGGAAGATCCTATGTAAAGATGGCCATAAAAGAACCGAATCTATTTAAGTTTCTTTATTTGGGCGAGAACCCGGTCGGCAAGCCCTATAATCTTAAAGATATCGGCAGAGCAAAGAACAAAGAAATGATAAAGATGATCGCTATGCAGACCGGGCTTAACGAAGATCAGGTGATCCGTTTTGTGAGAAATACTATCATATACTCACACGGCATTGCGACGATGCTTGCGACGGGAGTCCTTAAAGGATCTGAAAAAGAGATGATGGAAATGATCAACAAAGCTGCGGATGCTTTCATCCTTAATGAAGGCGTTGATCCCGCCAAGATAACAAAGAAAGGTAAATAAAATGATATCGAATGTATGTTCAATAACCGGAGCAATACTTCTGTTAGCAGTGGCTGTTATGGAAATCCTCCTGATAATCGGATTGCCGCTGGGTGAATTTACAATGGGAGGAAGACATAAGGTGTTGCCGCCGATGTATAGGATATTTGCCGCATCATCCGTTGTCCTCCAGCTGTTCGGAGCAGCCATGATACTTCAGGGCGGCGGACTGATGGATATGTGGTTTGACGGCAAAGTGATAAAGATAATCTGCTTTGTTTTTGCAGGTTTCTTTGCAGTCAACACCATCATGAATCTCATATCGACGAGTAAAAAAGAAAAATATGTAATGACACCTCTTGCGGCAATCGAAGCATGCTGCTTTGCGCTGACGGCATTCTTAATGTAAAAGGACAAAGACATGATATTTGAATTGGAAGACACATCAAAAGTTGAGGCTTTGTTTGCAGGCTGGGAAGAGACATTGATCTATTCATGCCTTCAGAAGATCATGGGCAAGGTATTTGTTACTGATCCTGAAAATCCCGTATCGGCCATGGCATTCGTAGGTTGTTTTGCCTTTGTTGCGGGAGCCCCTGACAGGGAACTTTTGCTCGGTAAGCCTGACGGGTTTGTGATCATGACCCCGCAGGATGAAAGATGGTCTGAACTGATAGAGGATTGTTTTCCTGACGCGCGAAAAGTTATACGCTATGCGATCAGGAAAGATACGCTTTTCGACAGGGAAAAGCTGACGCAAATGGCCTCCAAATTACCGGAAGGATATGAACTCAAAAAGATAGATTCGGATCTATACGATCTTTGCTTGCAGGATCCGGTGACGGCTGATTTTGTATCCGCTTTCGAAAGCAAGGAAAAGTACCTTGAATTGGGACGCGGCATGGTGATCTTGAAAGACGGCAAGATCGTATCAGGTGCTTCCTCTTACACCAGATATAAAGAGGGGATCGAGATCGAAGTTGATACAGTGAAAAGTGAACGCCGCAAAGGACTGGCTACCATTGTGTGTTCGGCCTTGATCCTTAACTGCCTTGATGAAGGCCTTTACCCGAGCTGGGATGCCCATGACATGAATTCGGTTCAGCTGGCAAAAAGATTCGGTTATGAATTCGATCATGAATATGTAGCTTATGAAGTTTCATCAGAAAGAAGAACGCATTAAAGAAACTAAGGGAGAAACATATGAGTATTTTCGATGATGTAAATAAATGGGAAAAAGAGGAAGGGGCAAACATCCTTTCTTCGATCCTTGATGTGAGCGATCCCGTGATCCTTGATTACGGCTGCGGTGCCGGCAATTATTCTTTTGCGGCGGCACATGCTTTCAAGCAGAAATGCAAAGTGTATGCCGTGGATATCAACAAACAGTGCCTGGATTACGTGAGCGGGAAAGCAAAGGATGAGAAGATTGATTGTATTATTCCGGTTGAGGGAAGAGAAGATTACCGTCATGATTTTGACGATGATTTTTTCGATCTTGTAATCTATGCTGATATGTTTCACGGAGAAGAGAAAACATATAACGGACTTCACCGTTTTGTTATGATCGAAGAAGCGAAGAGAACTCTCAAAGAAGGCGGCATCCTTGCCGTACTGCCTTTCCACCTGTCGAATTTCCGTGATAAGGACAAAAAGAAGTGCAAGTATACTTATAAAAAGTTGATAGATGAAATAAGCGGATACGGATTTAAATACATCGACAGGGAACTGCAGGGGATCCATTTCGAGAAGGTGTACAGCCCTTACTATCAGCAAAAGGGCGGAGTCTCGTTTGACGGTCTTGAACGTGGTAAAATATTGGTGTTCAAGAAATAAGATCAGGATGCATTAAGAATGATATTCAAGATGTAAATGAGGCAAGTCTATGCAGAACGCAATCCCGGAATCAGATTTCAACCGCAAGGAATATGAAGACAGCGGAGATGCTGCAGGAGCCGGCACTAAAGATATTGCAGGCGAAATGGAGAAATATTTCACTGATAAGACGGTGAAAATGTTAACTGCTTGCGGTGGCCACGAACTTGCCAATCCGCGTGATTATCCGGATTGGGAAATGGATTATGTCTTCAATATGAGGATAAAGATAACGGATCTGATCACGGATGACCTGATGAACCGGGAGAAGTATCCTCTCGACAACCGCTATATCTGCATTCATTATCTTGAAGAAGAAACTGACCGCATCATATATACGACTGATCTCAATGCTGTCCGGTCAATAATGGATTATCTGTCAAACTTGTACTGTCACGAAGAAAACGAATGGGAAAGAACTCCTTATGAAAACGGGTCGGAAGAAAGTTTCTATTACAGAAACTATAACAGGAGCATGTCTTATCTGATCGATCCCCTTTCGGATTCAGAAGATCATTTTTTGACAATGAAGTTTTACAGTTGCTGATATAAACAAAGAGATGCACTGAAAAACTTTTGGAGGATGGGAGGTAACAATTTATGGCTGTTGTGTTTGGCAGATGGCAAAGACCGATTCCTTTTGGAATGCCCTTGTCCAGAACATATGAGTATAACGAGGGATGCTTTACCTTCGAAATTCCGCTTAAAAACTACGGCAGAACAAACTTCTTCCTGGATCTTACGGACCAACGGGATGCCTATATGCCCGATGAAAAACTCAATCGCTTCATATCATCCGAATTGAACAATGTGATCGATTGGGATGTCAAAACAGATTATCTCGAACTTAGTCTTGATGATATTGAGGTTGAGTTAGCCGATGAAATAATAACTGTCTACTGCATCTACCACTTCCGCGGGAAGTATGAAGATCACAAGACGGAAAACCTGGAATCGTTTTATAAGTACATGAACGATGTCAGCCGTTTGATATACGACTTCTTTGAGGAGAATGATGTCTGCCTTCCTGAAGGAAACGTAAGCATAGACGAAATACGATATGAGGAATGTTCTGAAGAGGACCTTTATGAAGTGAATATAGAGTACAGGATCTTCCGGGAAGACGATGATGGCAGAGAAACCGTGTGGTACGGCATAAGGCCCGGAGAACCGTATTTCACGGAGAAAACGTTCAAAGTTTTCAGAAAGTATGATCTCCCTGCTAAAGAAGAGATTTAACATGCAGATAATAATTTACAACGACGAATATAAGCAGAAGCTCTTCGAGTTTACGGACAGATGCTTTGCTGAACTCGGCAAAAGATTCGAGCCCGAAGGCCGGCATAGTTTCTATAATGACATTCCCAATGAATTCGATGTATTCTTTTGCATGCTCGAAAAAGATTCCGTCATAGGCACGGCTGCATTGAAGAGATTTGACGGATCCGAGGCAGAACTCAAAGCGCTTTATCTTGACAAAGATTACAGAGGCATGGGCCTGGGACGCGAGCTGATGAATAAGGTTGTCCTGGCTGCCGGGGAACTGGGTTACAAGAGCATAGTGCTGGATTCGATGTCGCAGTATAAAGCAGCGAGAAGGCTTTACGAGAAGACGGGTTTTAAAGACATTGCCAGATATAATGACAATGAGTACGCAGACGTCTTTATGAGGATGGAGCTCTAAGGCATAAGACCTTTAGGAGTGATAGAGATAATTAATCTCCCAGTCGATATATTCAGGTGTTCCGATCAATATGCTGACAAGGGTCTTATCGCCTCCGAAGATGAATCTGTATATGCAGCCGTTATCTCCCTCATAATAGCGGCTATGAGGTCGTCGTCTTTTACTTTATTTCCTCTTTCATATGTGATCTTTTTGTCTGTGCAGGCACAAAAGTACGTTGCTTCATCCGACCCGTTCTTTGCATCCGCCGGCCACATTTTGATGATCCCTTCGGAAGAAAACTCATTGTCAGTTTCAAAGCCCATGCTCTTAAGATCGGCTACAGTACAGGGAAGTTTAATCTCCTTACCGAAAAGCTTAAAAGCCCCTGTTATCTTTTTCGAATCTTCAGCGGGAGTAAATGTCTTTTTCTCCGGCAGATCGCTGATAATGCAGCCTGACATAAGGCCTGCTGATGATATACACATAATTCCGATAAGAATAAAAGTTATGAATTTCTTAAGCATTTTCTTAATCCCCCCGCGTGTGGCTGA
>JAIKVV010000110.1 GCA_024685385.1 Saccharofermentans sp.
GAAGGCCAGGCCCAGGATGCATCCGATGACGAAGACGATCTCAAGACGATCGTGATAAGGGACGGCGGTCCCATCGGTGAAGATACTGAAGTGATAGAAGCAGATCTTCCCGAAGAAGAGATGAAATAACAAGCCCCGGAATATCAATCCGGTCAAGACGCCCGCTGCGAAGAAAACAGCGGGCGTTTTTTTCTTTTTAACATTGCCTTTCTTTACGATTGATTTGTGAGGCGGGATATTTTACAATACTTGACACGCATATTATAATATTTTAGCGATTCTATGATTTCACGAGGTTAACATGGCAGATAAGGACAATAAGAAAGAACTTGACATCGGATGTGTGCCGAGCACTTATTATTTCGGTTTTCTGGGCTCCCGGATAATCGTTCCCTTAACGGCTCTTTTCATGAATATCCGCGTTAAGAAGGATAAGGAATTCATGGAGCATGAGGGTCCCATCATCGTCATGGCAAACCATGTCTCATATTTAGATCCCATGATCGTCAACAAACTTACAGGCCACCGCAAGGCGAACTTTGTCTGCGGCGAGTTCGTCTTCCGCAAGGAACCCTGGGGAACCTGGTTCAAGAAGGGCGGCGCCATCCCGAAGAAGCAGTTCGTCGTTGATGCCGTATCCGTCAAATCCATGATGAAGGTCATGAAGCGCAAGGGCGTCCTGATCGTATTCCCCGAGGCAACAAGATCCGTTGACGGAAGCTCCATAGGCTTTGACGACGGCGTCGCAAAGCTCGCCAAGAAAACAGGCGCATCGATCTATATCGCCCACATCCACGGCGGTTACATGTCCTGGCCCAGATGGTCCGCATCCGGCAGGCGCCCGGGCAAGATAACGGCTGAATTCGTCCGCAAGATATATACCGAAGAGGTCGAAAAATCCACTCTGGAAGAACTTCAGGAGAAGATCCTTGAAGGCATCAACTACAACGAGAATGACTGGGCAAGAAAAGAAGGCAGGAAGTTCCGCAACAAGGCTCTTGCAGCCGGTATTCAGAACATTGCTTACGCCTGCCCCAAGTGCGGCAGGGAGTTCACCATGACCTACCTCAATGCCGGCAAGCACGACCTCATCCAGTGCAACAACTGCGGCAACGGCGCAAGGGTTCTTCCTACGGGCCTTATAGAGAAGGCCGATGCCGAGAGCAAGGTTTTCGACGATCTTCACCAGTGGGTCCTCTGGGAAAGAGACCTCATCCGCAAGCAGGTCGAAGGCGAGGGCTTCATCATGCAGATGCAGGCCAACCTCTTCAAGAAGTGGGATGAATACATTTTCGCAAATACCGGCAAGGGGACCGTCACGGTAACGCCGGGCAAGATCGTTTACGAAGGAACTGACTGCGATTCGTCGGAGGGCATCCCCCATAAGCACGGCAAAGCCTTGAAGAAATATGCCAAGCGCAATCTCGACGAAGTCGGAAGGCCCGTCAGGATCGAGTTCGACATGAATACCATGAGAGGACTTGTCGTATCCTACGGCAAGCACTTCGAGATCTACAGCAAGGACGGCGAGCTCTTCCGCTTCTATGTGGACGGCCAGAAGACCTTCAAGGTCCATGAAGTCGTCGAGATGTTCTCGAAAAAATAAAATCTGCCCTTTAATATATAGTCTAAAGATTGTATAATCTTTTGTGCGCGTGTTAGGTCTTATGACCTCCGTAAATAAATGACAGGAGTGTGATACACCATGGGAATGTATGACAAGAAAAATGTTGAAGATCTGAACGTCACCGGCAAGAAAGTAATCGTCCGTGTTGACTTCAATGTTCCTCTCGACAAAGACGGTAACATCACCGACGACAAGAGGATCAAGGGAGCTCTCCCTACAATCAAGTACTTGGTAGACAACAATGCGAAGGTTATCCTCGTATCTCACCTCGGCCGTCCGAAGAACGGTCCTGAGGCTAAGTTCTCCATGAAGCCCGCTGCAGACAGACTCGCTGAGCTCATCGGCAAGCCCGTTACTCTGGCAGCTGACGTTATCGGAGAAGATGCAAAGGCTAAGGCAGCTGCCCTCAAGGACGGCGAGATCCTTATGCTCGAAAACGTCCGCTTCCACAAGGAAGAGACAAAGAACGATCCTAAGTTCGCAGCTGAGCTCGCTTCCATGGCTGAGCTTTATGTAAACGATGCTTTCGGTACAGCTCACAGAGCACATGCTTCCACGGCAGGTCTTGCAAACTATCTGCCTTCCGCATCCGGTTACCTCATTCAGAAAGAGATCGACTTCATCGGCGGCGCTCTTTCCGATCCTAAGAGACCCTTCGTTGCGATCCTCGGCGGTGCTAAGGTTTCCGACAAGATCGGCGTTATCACAAACCTCTTGGATAAAGCAGACACCATCATCATCGGCGGCGGTATGGCTTACACCTTCATCGGCGCTATGGGCGGCACAGTAGGCAACTCCCTCTTCGAGGCTGACAAGGTTGAGCTCGCAAAAGAGCTCATGGCTAAGGCAGAAGAGAAGGGCGTTAAGCTCCTCCTCCCTGAGGATACCGTTGTTGCAACAGAGTTCGCTCCCGATGCAGAGTCCAAGGTTGTTCCTTCCATGGAGATCCCCGACGGTTGGGAAGGCCTCGATATCGGTCCCAAGACCATCGAGACATTCTCCGCAGCTATCAAGGAAGCTAAGACAGTTATCTGGAACGGTCCTGCAGGCGTATTCGAGTTCGATAAGTTCGCTGTAGGTACAGAAGCTCTCGCAAAGGCTATCGCAGAGACAGACGCTATCTCCATCATCGGCGGCGGTGACTCCGCAGCTGCTATCGAGAAGCTCGGCTATGCTGATAAGGTTTCCCACATCTCCACAGGCGGCGGCGCTTCTCTCGAGTTCATCGAGGGTAAGGTTCTCCCCGGTATCGACTGCCTCAACGACAAGAAGATCGGCAGAACATTCGCAGCAGGCAACTGGAAGATGAACTGCGGTACACCCGCTGACGCTACAAAGCTCATCGAAGAGCTTAAGCCCCTCGTAAAGAATGCAGACGCAAGGATCGCTCTCGGTGTTCCTGCTACTGCTCTTGCTGCAGCTGTTGACGCAGCAGCTTATTCCAACATCAAGATCGCAGCCCAGAACTGCCACTTCGAAGAGAAGGGTGCATTCACAGGCGAGATCAGCCCTCTCTGGCTCGCTAAGATGGGTGTTGCATACTGCATCATCGGTCACTCCGAGAGAAGAGAGTACAACGCTGAGACAGACGAGACAGTCAACAAGAAGGCGCTCGCTCTCCTCAAGTACGGCGTACGTCCCATCATCTGCTGCGGCGAGTCCCTCGCACAGCGTGAAGCAGGCGAGACATTCGACTGGATCAAGGGTCAGATCGTTGCAGCTTTCAAGGACATCCCTGCTGACAAGCTCTGCCAGATCACGATCGCTTACGAGCCTATCTGGGCTATCGGCACAGGCAAGACAGCTACAGACGAGCAGGCTGAGGAAGTTTGCGCATTCATCCGCGGCATCATCGCTGAGCTCTACTGCGACAAGTGCGCTGAGGCTATCACCATCCAGTATGGCGGATCCTGCAACGCTAAGAACGCAGCCGGCCTCTTCGCTCAGAAGGACATCAACGGCGGCCTCGTAGGCGGTGCTTCCCT
>JAIKVV010000007.1 GCA_024685385.1 Saccharofermentans sp.
AGTAATGCGAAACAAATTTACGAAAGAAGGTAAATGCGATGAAAACAGCATTAACGATCGCGGGAAGCGATTCCTGCGGAGGCGCCGGTATACAGGCAGACATCAAGACGATGACGATGAACGGCGTTTATGCCATGTCGGCCATCACGGCTCTGACTGCCCAAAATACTACCGGCGTAACAGGCATCATGGAGGTCACGCCGGTTTTTCTGGCTTCGCAGCTGGACGCGGTATTTACGGATATCCGTCCTGACGCAATAAAGACCGGCATGGTTGCCTCAAGCGACCTTATCAGAGTCATTGCGGAGAAACTCAGGCAGTATGACGCAAAGAACATCGTAGTCGATCCGGTCATGGTCGCAACAAGCGGCGCAAAGCTCATCAGCGACGACGCAATCGAGACACTAAAGTCTGAGCTCCTGCCTCTGGCTCTGGTCATCACACCCAACATTCCCGAGGCTGAAGTGCTTTCAGGCATGACGATCAAAAATGAAGAAGACATGGTCAGCGCGGCAAAGGTCATCAATGAGAGATTCGGTTGCAATGTTCTATGCAAGGGTGGTCACCAGATCAATGACGCAAACGACCTGCTCTACCGTAACGGCAGTTACATATGGTTCAAGGGGAAGAGGATCGACAATCCGAATACCCACGGAACAGGCTGCACGCTTTCAAGTGCGATCGCCGCAAACCTTGCCAAGGGTGAGGACCTGGACAACGCGGTCAGGAATGCCAAGGATTACATTTCAGGAGCTCTTGCGGCAATGCTGGATCTAGGTAACGGCAGCGGCCCTCTGTGCCACAATTACTTGATACTGTAAATAAAATCAACGAACTATCAGGAGAAATATTATGAGCGAAGTAAAACAGAAATTTGACGGATATGCAGCAAAATACGATGAATGGTTCATGAAGAACGAGAACCTTTTCATCAGTGAGTTGAGACTTTTCCAGAAGGTCTTAGGCGATATTTCAGGAAAGAAACTCCTGTCCGTAGGCTGCGGAAGCGGTCTTTTCGAGAGCTATATCGACTGCTCGAACGTTGAAGGCATCGAGCCCTCGGAAGATATGGGAAACATTGCGGTAAATCGCGGAGTAAATGTCATCAAGTTCGGCCTGATCGAAGACGTTGATCTTCCCGATAACGAATACGATGTTATCTATTTCAACGGCAGCTCGAGCTACATTGAAGATCTTGTTCCCGTTTACGGGAAGTGCCTCAAGGCTCTGAAGGCAGGCGGAAGACTCATTCTTCTCGATGTCCCGAAGGAGAGTGCTTTCGGTTTCATGTACCTGCTTGGAAAGAGCCTCAACACATACAATCACGAGTATCTCGCAGGTGCTATGCCAGAGCTGCCTTATCCGTTGGCTCTTGCATCCTCAGGCGTATGGCACACGACAGAGGAGAAGATCAATGTCCTGAAGGATCTTGGGATCAGCAAGTTCAATTTCTATCAGACACTTGTTAAGAATCCGCTCTATACTAATGAAGAACCCGAAGAGGTAATCGAAGGTTACAAGAGCGGCGGCTATGTTGCCATCATCGCTGAAAAATAAGGATCTCCCATGAAACTGTCAGAACTTCTTTTCTCGAAAACAAAAGATTTATGGGACCAGTCTGTATCCAAGCCCTTTGTCATCGATATGGCAAAGGGTAATCTGGACAGCGGATTGTTCAAACAGTATATGCTGCAGGATTATCTGTATCTTCGGGATTACATCGGGATACTGAAACAGATGTTGGATATCGCTGAAGATGAAAAGACGAGGGACTTTTTGAGAAGGATCATCGACGGGACTGTCGATGAGACTGAACGCGTTCATCTCGCCGGCATGAAAAGACTCGGGATAACCGATGAGAATATCGCGAAGTGCGTGGAATTCACCGTTATTTCCGAATATGTTGATTTCATGCGTAAATGCGTGGAACAGTACGGCCTTTTGGGAGGTGTTACAAGCCTTCTTCAGTGTTCCTGGGTGTATGCGTATATTAGTGCGGAATGCATGAGCAATCATTCCGAAGAGATAGCGGAGTCTGAATACAGATTCTGGTTCGAAGCTTATTCCTGTAAGAGTTATATTGACACCAATCAGATCTGGATAGATCTTTTGGATGAACTTGGAACAGGCATCGACAATGAGACGGCAAATGAAATGTGCCGTGTATTTGAGAGATGTGCCCTTTTTGAAAACGCCTTGTGGGATCGGTTATATTTGGATGATTAATCAGGAAATCATCAGTATTTCTAAATAGAGACGAACTATTATGACGATAGAATACAGACAAGCTGCATTAAAAGATGCAGAACTATTGATAAAAATATATAATGCCTCTTTTTATGATGATTACGTTCGATACGGATCTTGCCCGGGATATGGACAAACAAAAGAAAAGATGCAAGAGTCA
>JAIKVV010000024.1 GCA_024685385.1 Saccharofermentans sp.
TTCAAAGACTCCTACAAAGACGCCGACCAAGACGCCTACCGTGAAGCCCGGTCCTACGGATAAGCCTGCAAAGGAACCTACACCTAAGCCGGCTACACCTAAGCCGACAAAGAAGCCTTCCGGCAAGCTCACACCTACACCTACAAAGCCGGCTTCTCCGACACCTACGCGTCCCGCTAAGGTTACTCCTACAGAGGATCCCAGTGTAACTCCTACCCCCGGCGGACAGGGTGGAAAGAAGAAGACTACGCCTACACCTACGAACCATCCTACGGATGTGGTAAGCGCAAGAAGGAAGCGCAAGAAGGTTCCGGCAACCGGTGAGGGAGCATCCCTCTACAATGTCGCAGCAGTTGTTCTCCTTACTGCAGGTGCAGTTGCGATCGGTGCAAGGACATATTCGATATATGTTTCGAAGAAGAAGGAAGAAGAGAATTGAAATGATCCTTGATGCGAGATTATATTAAGCGAGAGAGGCTGTCTTGGGAATAAGACAGTCTCTTTTACTTAATACTTGACACTTAGGATACATATAAGTATAATAAACAAGCCTTTAGGACGCGGTCGTGGCGGAACTGGCAGACGCGCACGTTTGAGGGGCGTGTGGGTAACTCCATACGGGTTCAAGTCCCGTCGACCGCACCATTTTATAAGAAACAATGCTCTGCATGGATTGCAGAGCATTTTTCTTTGCGTTTTTCAGGGTGTATAAAGGGCACCGGAAAGATTTGACCGATGCCCTTTACACGCTTTTGTATAGGAGTAACTATCGTGCTTTTGCTTTTTTATATATTCGTTTGTTCATGTACATATGCTTATCTGCCGTTTGCATGCAGGCAATGATCTGCTTGGTGTCTCCACCTTTAAGTTCACAGACGCCTGTGCTGGCGTGGATGGGATAGGGTTTGCCTGATGTAAGGGAGGCATTGTTGAGTTCAGAAAGGAACAGGTTGACAAATTCTTCGGCCCTTCCCGGTTTATCTGAGGTGAGGACTGCAGAGAATTCGTCTCCGCCGAATCTTGCGCATATCTCATTTTCGCTTGTAAAGGCTTTTAAAGTGTTTGCCAGTGTAATGAGAGCATAATCTCCTTCGGAGTGGCCGTATCTGTCGTTAATGGACTTAAGATCGTCCATGTCAATGCTGACGATGCTGATGATCTTATCATCAGAGAGGTTAGAGAGGAGGCGAGCAAGTGCATTCTCGAATCCCCGCCTGTTGAAGAGCCCGGTAAGGTGATCTGTCTCAGACAGGGCTTTTATCTTGGCAAGTTCTGAGAACCTGCTCTGGAGGTAGCTGTTTTCTATTGCTGCCGAAAGAGCATTCGTATATGTATTGGTTAAAGAGTTAGGCCACTGATCGTGTTCGACTTTGAGGACCAGGATCCCGTATTCCTTGTTTTTGTAATAGAGGGGGAAGATAACATACGACCCCGGTTCATCCGTTTCGAGGATAGAGCGGGGAAGGATGTCCTCCTTGTTGAATCTGGCTTTGCTGATATCCGCATGCATGGGATCAGATGACATCATCTTCTGCATGAGGATCATCTGATCTGTATATACACGGTTGTTTTCAACTGTCCCGAATGCAGGGTCATCCATATCACAGAGGCAGAGATAACCTGTGCCGCATCCTAAGGCCTTGAAATAGTAGTTTGCGACAGACATGGAGTTTTCAAGATCGTATCTGTTCTGATAATCAGCAGTTATCCTGCCGGCTTCCCGTAAAAGAAATTCCGTCTTGATCAGTTTCTTGACATATTGATCCGCATTTTCGTGATCGATCTGACTGCCGCATCCGCAGCTTGCCCTTAACCGGATCTCTCCTGAGACGGTTATCTTGCGCTCAGGCTCTTTTCCTGACCAATAGTCGTCGATTATGCGGAAGGCAGCATCTGCATAGTTTTCCGGGCTGATCGTAACGGTCGTAAGGGAAGGGCGGTTCATTTCGCCTTCTTCGATGCCGTCAAAACCGGATACACATACATCCTCAGGAACCCTGATGCCGCGCTTTTCGAGCTCTTCGCAAATTGATATCGCCATATAATCGTTGGCGCATATTATCGCCTGCGGATATTTTCCGTCTTCACCGATAAAGTGGTTTAAGGCTTTTTCGCCGCGGTTTATCCAGTAATTACCCTCGTAGATAGTGTTGTCATTGATCGGAATGCAGGCTTCGTCCATTGCTTTTTTGAAGCCTTCAAGCCTGTCGGGGGAATCTTTGGAAGTAAAGGGACCTGACATGTAGCGAAGATCAGTAAAGGCATGGTCTTCGATGAAATGCCTGGTCATCTTATACATTGTCTCTTTGTTTTCGATGGATACGGAGAAGAAATCAGGATTATCGCTCTGAAGGCAGATAACAGGACACTTGGCTTCTCTTTTTAGCATTTCGAAAAGCTCTGAATCCATACCGTATATGTCAAATGTGTTAGGAAGAACAATAATGGCGTCAAACTTGGAATAGTCGGGAAGACAGATTATGTTCTTCTTCCCGATCTCAGAAAGGAGGTTTCTGCCGTAAGGGCAGGAATAGGAGCCGTAGGATGAATAAATAAATACATCGGAATCTCTATCAGAAGCGCGCTGAATGACTGCCTTTCCACAGGCTTCCTGGAAAAACTGTGTGATCTCATTCATGAATAGAGCAATCTTCTTGCGTCGCATAGCGGCTCCCCGTTTTCTGACTTTAGAAGATTATATCACAGTTTATTTACAAATGTGAACACAAAATTCACAATTTGTACATATTTTTGAGAAAATATTACTTAGGGTGATTATTTGCCTTCGTATGATATAAGAACATCAATATCGTAGCCTGAGAGAAGATCTCTGCCGTTAAGACCTTTGAGTTCTGAAAGAGCCAGGATCTTTACGATGTTTCCGCCTAAGCGTTCTACGAGGTTGGCAGTTGCTTTGAGTGTGCCGCCGGTAGCGATAAGATCATCAAGAAGTATGACTTTCTGGCCGGGTAGGATTGAATCTTTATGTATCTCTATGGTTGCCGTGCCGTATTCAAGAGAATATTCTTCGGAGATAGTAGCTTTGGGGAGTTTGCCCTTCTTGCGGACAAGGACCATCGGCTTATTAAGTTCGTATGCAACGGGGGCGCAGAAGATAAAGCCCCTCGATTCCAGTGCGACCAGGGCATCGAAATCAACGTCCTTAAGACGCTCGATAAGACTGTCGATAGCAAGGCGGAAGCCTTCGGGATCTGCGATCAATGAAGTAATGTCTCGGAACATTATGCCTTCTTCGGGAAAATTCGGGATTACGTCGATATAGTCTTCTAAGTTCTTCATGACTGGTCTCCTGGAATAAATAAGATATGATTATCCTATCACAAGGGAAGAAGATATTGAATACGGCTTTAAGGTCAGATATTACGGTTTCTTTCGTAGAAGAACATGAACTGCTGGATTATACCTGCGGTGTCAGGGTAATCCGTTGTATCGAATGAACCGCCGTAGTATTTATCCTGTATCCTCTGCATCCATACATCGACGGGAAATCTGCCGTGTCTTGCGTATGAGAAGAGCATTACGCAATCGGCAACTTTCTTTCCCACACCGCGCAAAGACAATAATTCACTGTAAAGATCTTCGTCGGATAAATTATCCCATGAATCAAGATCGGGATTATTCCTGACGGCAGATTCGATATAATCTGCTCTGTAACCTACGCCGAGAGATGCGATGTCTGTTAATGACATTGAAGACATCTCCCGGCTTGTGGGGAAAGCATAATACTTGCCTTTAACAGGTTTTACGAATATATCACCGCTGAGATCCGGCATAAGCGCTTCTCTTCCGGTGAAAGAACAAAGCCTTTCGACGGATGTCATTATGGAAGGTATGGAACGTCTTTGGGAAATTATGAAACTGATCAGCGTCTCAAAGTGTTCCTGCCTTAATATCCTTATGCCGTAAGAAAAGTATGAAGCAGCCTTCAGGTATCTGTCTTCGGAAGGGATCGATGCAAGGAGGGAGGCGTAATCGTAATCCAGATGGAAATAGGAACGCCAGATCTTTTCGAAGTCTGATCCGGTGCAGCTGAATGCAAACCGGTCCTCATCAAGTTTTGCGATCTGAAGATATCTGCCGTAAGCGACAAGCTCCGTATGGAAGTCGTCTATGACATTGAATCGGAAGGCCTGACCGCTCATGGCGATCTTGGCGGGATCAAAGCAGGGGATCTTTTCGATCGTAAAGTCAGCCATTTTCTTTATCCAGTCTGAAGTAGTTATTGAGATGGCAGACCTTGTTGCCGTTATAAAGCTTGTAGCTCTTATCGGCCTTACAGCCTGTTGCTGTCTCAAAGTCCTTGTCCGGAGTTATTACGGACAGTCTGACGCCTTTGCGGCACATTCCTTTGGAAGTCAGGTAGTTTGATGCTATGGCCCTATATATGTCTGCCGCTTCTTCGGGGGTCATGAGACGGCCGCCGTAAGGAGGATTGGTAATTATGAGATTTCTGTCAAAGCCGGTTATCGATTCAATGGAAGAAGGAGTCAGCTTCAAAGCATCCCTGACATCAAACCTGACAAAATCTTTTACTCCCGCAGCCTCGGCATTGGCTCTTGCAGACTTTACGGCCTTGGGATCGATATCCGATCCTGCGAAAAAGATATCATCCAAAGGAGACAGATCCTCTTTGTCTCTTGCTTCTTCCCGGGCGCTGATGAGGACTTTGCGTCCGATGTAGGGGAGATCCGTAAACGAGAACATCCTGTCCCTGCCCGGTGCGATGCCCAGAGCGTTTCTTGCAGCCTCAATGACGATGGTCCCCGATCCGCAGAAAGGGTCATATAAGGATTCAAATGAGAAAGGCCTGAATCTTGCAAGATGAACCATGGCAAGAGCAAGGGTCTCTCTGATCGGAGCTTCGTGGGTAAGGGGTCTGTAACCTCTCTTATGAAGACCGTCGCCTGTCGTGTCTATCAGCATGCGGCATTCGTCAGATACCATGGCAAACTGTATCCTGACCGTGCCTTTGGAACGGTCTTCGGTTACGGGCGAGTCGTCGGGAAGCCCTGCTGACCTTGTAAGAGATCTGCATATTGCTTTCTTGGCAAGTGATTGCATTGCAGGAACTCCGAAAAGCTTTGATTTGCGCGAGTAGCCTGTTACGACAAATGCCCATCCAGAAGGAATAAATTCAGACCAGCCGATAAGAGCAGTCTTATCGAAGAATTCATCAAACTCAGATGCACTGAATCGTCCTGCAGAGAAGAAGACGCGCTCAGCGCAGCCGCAGAAGATGTTAACGCGGGCAACATCAAGGGCGAATCCTTCATCGGGGACGGTCAATACAACCTGGCCGTCGCTGACCTTTATCTGATCTTTAGAATAACCGCAGGACTCAAGGTCCATGCGTGTCAAAGTCTCTAATCCGAACAATGTGGTGATTACAATATCCATGTGATAATTATATCAAACAGGATTTATTATTCATGGATTCTGTCAATAGTTTTTTTCAACTTTTTTGTGTCCATCTGTGACGGACAACATAAAACGAACAAACTTTTAAAACGCTTGTAAAGCCCGTTGTTATTGAATGTCAGAATTTGTAACGCGTTTGTAACCGTTTTGTCAATAGTTTGCCTCAAAATTTTTCGATGCAATGAATAAGGGCTTTACAGGGCATATAAACAATGCAATGCTTGTTTTTGAGTTATCTACAAAGTTTTGAACATTTTGAACATTATTTTGATGTTTAACAGCGGTATATCTTGGGATATAATCTATTCAAAATGTGCGAAAGGATATAAATATGACTGATATTACCGCTATGGCAGTAAGTGCCAAGAAAGCCTCTATAGATATGGCTGTTCTTACGGATGATGTTAAGAACAGAGCGCTTGAGGCGGTGTGTAATGCCCTGCTTGAGAATGAGGCGGGGATTGTTGATGCAAACCATAAGGATCTTGAGAATGCTAAACAGGCTGACCTTGCTGCGCCTCTTCTTAAGAGACTTAAATATGATGAGTCTAAACTTTCAGATTCCGTAACAGGCATAAGGAGTCTCATTGATCTTCCCGATCCTGTCGGAAAGATCAATCTGCATACGACTTTGGATGACGGACTTGAGCTATACAGGATCACCTGTCCCATAGGTGTCATTGGTGTTATCTTCGAAAGCCGCCCGGATGCTCTTGTTCAGATAGCATCCCTCTGCCTTAAGAGCGGCAACGCCGTATTCCTTAAGGGCGGTTCGGAAGCAGCCAATACAAACCGCATCCTTGCCGATGTTATCAGCAAAGCCGGCATTGAAGCAGGACTTCCCGAAGGATGGCTCAATCTTCTTGAATCCAGAGAAGACGTTAACGGTATGCTGTCGCTGGATAAATATATAGACCTCATTATTCCCAGAGGCTCAAACCAGTTTGTTCAATACATAATGTCCAATACTCAGATCCCGGTAATGGGACATGCAGACGGCGTTTGCCATACATTTATCGACAGGGACTGTGACCCTGCCATGGCTTTGAAGGTCGTTCTCGACGCAAAGACCCAGTATGTTTCCGTTTGCAATGCTACCGAGACAATCCTTGTTGATGCTCCTCTTAAGGAGACTTTGCTTCCGGAACTGATCGCTACGTTGAAATCTCACGGGGTCGAATTCTTCGGTGATGAATACGTATGCAGCAGCTACGGCTGTGAAAAGGTTACTGACTGGCACCATGAATATCTTGATATGAAAGTATCAGTCAAGATCGTGGACGGCGTCATGGAAGCTTGTGATCACATCAACGAATACGGATCCGGCCATACGGATGCCATAATCACGATGAATTCCGCAACTGCAGACATATTTACGGGCAGAGTAGATTCCGGAAGCGTTCTTGTCAACTGTTCCACGAGATTTGCGGACGGCTTCAGATACGGATTCGGCGCGGAAGTCGGAATATCGACAAGTAAACTTCACGCCAGAGGTCCTGTAGGACTTGAGGGACTGGTATCATATAAATACAGATTGATCGGGTCAGGCAATATCGTAGCTGATTACGCTACAGGCGAAAAGACGTTTAAACACATTAGGCATAACATATAAGAGGAGTGGTAAAAATGAAAGTAAGTATCGCATCGGATCACGCAGGGTATGAACTTCGCAAACTCGTTGTAGCTCATCTTGTCGAGCTGGGTTACGAAGTTCTGGAGGGAGGCGCTGATACGGCTGCTCTCCCGTTCAGTTACGTTGAGGCGGGACAAAAGATCGCAGAAGATGTTCTTGAGGGAAGAGCTGACAGGGGAATCGCCATTTGCGGAACAGGCATCGGCATCTCGATCGTCTGCAACAAGTATAAGGGCATAAGATGCGGCCTTTGCAACAATGAATTCATGGCAAGGATGTCAAGGCAGCATAACGATGCCAACGTATTGGCTTTCGGAGCCCGTGTAGTCGGTTCTTCTCTGGCTTTGTCCATGGTTGACGCATTTTTCGCAGAAGAATTTGCAGGAGAACGTCATGCTGAGCGCGTCGGTGACATAATTGCCCAGGAAGAACGTCTCTTTAAGTAAAAAGAAGCCTTAAAAAGCACAATCTCATGCCAAAGGGAATATCTTTCCCTTTGGCGCTTTTATGCCTATTAATCAGCGTTTTATCAGTTCCGATTTGTGCGTATTACCATACTTGATGATTAAATAACCGATAGAGGTTGTTTTATATTTAATTTGCGATAAAATTACCTTGTCTTAATAAAAACAAGGGGGCGGCCTGTATGTGGTTCCTTGAATTTCTGAAGGCTTTCTGGGAAGCTTTCGTTGAAGAAATTAAGATCGGCGATATCGGGGAAGAGATCAATAAGGGAATACTGCAGTGGCAGCATTACTTTGAGGTTGATAATATCCAACTCGTCATTACCGATGCCATTATCGTCTCATGGATCGCCATTGCCCTCATGATCCTTTTACTTTGGTATTTATCCCGCGGCATCAGCAAGAAACCCAATACCAGACAGACTCTTATCTGGCTCGTGGTAGATCTTATCCTTAAGACCTGCCGTGATTTCGGCATGAGCCGTGAGCAGGCCGAGAAGGTCGCTCCCATGATCATGTCTATAGGCGCCGTAATCATGGGATGCAATGTCATCTCCGTATTCAAGATATCTCCGCCTGCCAAGAATATAGCTTTCCCGGCAGCAATGGCCGTAGTTGCCATCATATATGTCCTTGTCATGGGCATAAGGTTTGTTGGTCTTAAGGGCTTCGTCAAGTACATGACGTCCCCGATGCCGGCCCTTCTTCCGTTTAAGATCCTGGACTTCATCATCAAGCCCGTATCTCTTACATTGCGTCTTTTCGGTAACGTTTTCGGCGCTTTCGTATTCATGGAGTTCCTTTATATCATTGTTCCCGCTGTTGTTCCGGGCGTCATCGGCCTGTGGTTCGATATCGGCGACGGAATAATCCAGGCTGTAGTATTCTCCTATCTTACGATGTCTTATATAGGCGAGATCGTTGAGACCGCCAATGAACCCGAAGATCTCGAAAAGAAAGAGAAGAAGATGAAGAAGAAAGCTGAAAAGCTCGCAAAAAAGAACAGTAAGAAAAATCCCGAGTCGCTCAAGGCGGCCGTCTAATCCAAGGAGGTATAAATTATGTTAGAGATTCTTTCAAATCTGCCCGGTGTGATCACATCGATCATCAGTTTTGCAGGAGAAGAAGTTGCTTCCGGCGCTATCGACCCCAAAGCTCTTGCCGCATTGGCAGCCGGTATTGCCATCGGACTCGGTGCATTGGGTTCCAGTCTCGGTATGGGTATTGCAACTTCCCACGCTGTTGATGCCGGCGCAAGACAGCCTGAGGTCTTCAGCAAGATCCAGACATTGCTCCTTCTTGCGATCGTCTTCATCGAATCTGTTGCAATCTACTCATTGGTCGTTGCTCTCCTGCTCATCTTCACATTCTGATGTCCAAGTAAAGTAAAACAGGGCGAAATAAAGGAGTCAAATACTTAATATGTATTGCGAATATATAAATCTGATCCTTGCGGCCGAAGAGAAATCGGGACTGTTTACTGTTGACCAGTTGGCAGGTTATGCCGTTACGGCTGTTTTTACGGCGATCAACCTTATCGTTGCCTACATAATCATCAAGAAGCTTGTTTACAAGAAGGTCCTTGATGCGATGAGGGAACGTGAAAATGCCCTCAACGGCGAACTTGAGGCTGCAGAGAAGGCTAATGCCGAAGCGACAAAGACTGCTGAAGAGAGCGGTCAGATAATAGATGATGCCAAGGTTCAGGCTTCCATAGTTATTGAAGAAGCCAAGGATAACGCCGAGAAACAGGCTGAAGCGATAATCCAGAATGCCAAGGACGAGGCGGAGATGATCCTCACCAGAGCTCAGGAAGATGCCGAGAAACTCAAGAGATCTTCCATTGAGGATATGAAGGATGATATTTCCGACCTGGCGGTCAAGGTTGCTGAGCATGTTTTGGGTGAAGCCATCCCTCATGACCACCTTGTCAACATGACAAAGAAGCACACTGAAGAAGTAGTCGGAGCAGAGGTGAAGCAGAATGGCTGAAGGCTCTGATAACAAGGAAAGAGTATTGTCCAAGGCCCGTGGCCCTCAGCTGCGAGTGGTATCTGCAGGAGATATCACCGTAGACAAGATCGAGTTCATGGCCGCCAAATTTGCGGAGACGAACGGGATCACAAACTACAGGCTTTCCATAGAGAACGACGAATCGCTCATAGGCGGTATCGTTTTCTATTACAAAGGATCGAGATACGATTACTCGATCAAGGGACAGTTGTCGAGAATATCAAGCTACATCAAGACCAACAGGGATATTTCCGAAGAAGAAAGCGACGGGAAGTTCGATCCTGCCAAACTCAAGACAGAGATAGAAGACATCCTGAAGAAATTCCCCGAGACGCCTTTCGTCAGCCTTGACGATGTTGAACTTAAAGGTCTTAATGACGAGCAATATGAAAAACGTGTAGAAAAGGCTTTCACTGCAAGTTCCAACACGGATGAGGTAGGTGTTGTTACATCCCTTTCCGACGGAGTTGCTACCGTATCAGGCCTTTCCAACTGTATGTTGTCCGAGCTCATCTCCTTTACCGGAGGAGCAGAAGGCATCGCGATGAACCTGGAAAAGAACAGGGTCGGCGTTGTCCTTTTGAGCGGCGAAGATACGGTTGTTGAAGGACAGCTTTGCAAGAGAACCCTTACTACAGTCTCGGTTCCCGTAGGTAACGGCCTTATCGGCCGTGTCGTCAATCCCCTGGGCAAACCTATCGACGGTAAGGGTATCATCAGATATACAGAGACAAGACCGATCGAGTCCAATGCTCCCACGATCATCGACAGATCACCCGTCAATAAGCCTATGGCAACAGGCATCACTGCCATCGATGCTCTTACGCCTATCGGAAGAGGCCAGAGAGAGCTTATCATCGGAGACCGTCAGACCGGCAAGACAGCGATAGCGATCGACACTATCATCAATCAGCACGATAAGGATGTTATCTGCGTATATGTTGCCATCGGACAGAAGATGAGCAATATCGTTTCTCTTGCCCGCATGCTCGAAAAGCATAAGGCAATGGATTATACGGTCATTGTGGCAGCTTCCGCATCCGATTCGGCTTCGATGCAGTATATAGCTCCTTTTGCGGGCTGCGCGATCGCAGAGAAGTTTATGTATGATTACCATAAGGACGTGCTCATCATATATGATGATCTTTCCAAGCATGCACACGCTTACCGTGAGATCTCGCTCCTTTTGAGACGTCCGCCGGGAAGAGAAGCTTACCCGGGTGATGTTTTCTATCTGCATTCAAGGCTCCTTGAGCGTTCGGCAAAACTTGCCGACAGGATCGGCGGCGGATCGATAACTGCGATCCCGATCGTTGAGACCCAGGGCAATGATATCTCGGCATATATTCCGACCAATGTCATATCCATAACCGACGGTCAGATATATCTTTCACCCGAATTGTTCTTCTCGGGTCAGAGACCTGCCATTAATGCCGGTCTTTCAGTATCACGTGTCGGCGGCGCTGCTCAGACCAAGGCAATGAAAAAAGTAGGCGGACCTCTCCGTATCGCTTTGGCCCAGGCAAGGGAAATGGCTTCTTTTGCCCAGTTCGGCTCTGACCTTGACGAGAATACCCAGCTTCAGCTTAAGAGAGGCGTTGTTCTTAATGAGATTCTGAAACAGGGTCAATATAAGCCCTTGACCGTTGCCGAACAGGTAATATCGCTTTATCTTGCCACGACGGATAAACTTAATTTCCTTGCAAGAGAAGACATCAAAGAGAATGTCGATGAATTTATCATCCTGTTCAAGGTAAAGCATCCCAAGACGTTTGCTGCTTTGAACGATAAGGGCATCCTTACGGATGAATTTGCCGACAGGATAGATAAGTTATATGACAGGTTCAAGAAGGTATACCTTACCGAGCATACGGAGTATAACGAGGAAGAGTAAGGTTCTTTATGGATAATCTTAATGACATAAAGAAGCGTATAAAGAGCGTCAATGACATAAGCCAGATGACAAATGCCATGCAGCTTGTCAGTTCTGCCAAGATGCGCAGGTCCACGGCTCTTCACGATGCAATGTATCCTTTCTTCCGCCTCTGTGCCGAAAGCATGCAGGAGATGATGAACAATACCGAATCCGTCGATAACCCTTTTCTTACGCTCAAGCAGAAGGATGAGGGCGGTGAATGGAAGATCGGCTGTTTTGTCCTGTCGGGAGATCAGGGTCTTGCAGGCGCTTATAACAACAACATGGTCAAGATCGCCGAAGAACATCTCCGCACGAAGGTGCTCGAAAATACCAGAAAAGGCATCTCCACGAACTACGAGCTCTATGTTTTCGGCAAGCTTGCGCGCGATAAGCTGATCCGTGCAGGCTATAACGTTAACCGTGACTTCTCGTTCCCGATCACCGAGCCGACCTTTTACCAGGCAAAAAATGTTGGAACGATCATAAGAACCAAGTTCCTGAATAACGAGTTCGATCTTGTATATCTTATTTATACGAGGATGGAATCATCGATAAACATGGTTCCCATGGTAATGAGGCTTTTGCCCGTTGATGTCAAGGCGATATCCAAGATCCTGCCTTCCGATGTCAAGGATGCGGGTCTTGCCATACCTCCCGGAGCAGGCATAGATTATTACCCCAATGCCAACGCAGTGTTTGACTTCCTTATCGATTCATATACGAATGCGATGATCTACGGTGCGATGGTGCAGGCATATGAATCGGAGCAGAGTGCAAGGCTTACTGCAATGCAGAATGCTACGGATAACGCCGAAGAGATGATGAAGAAACTTCAGCTTTTGAGCAACCGTGCAAGACAGGCAAGGATCACTACCGAACTTACCGAGATCGTAAACGGAGCGGCTCAGGCAGACAATATATGACGGATATTCCCCACGAGATCCGGACGGGAAGAGAGGATATAAGGAAATGGCAATTGGAAAAGTAATACAGATCATAGGACCGGTCATTGACTGTGAGTTTGAAAGAGGCGATGTGCCCAAGGTCAATGATGCGGTAAGGATCCTCATAAGTTCCGATCCCAACGTCAGATCGGACGGAGATGTTTTTGCGGAAGTATTGCAGCAAAGAGGCAATAATACCGTAAGATGCGTTTCTTTCAATGCGACTGAAGGTCTTATGAGAGGTCTTCCCGTTGAGTCTCTGGGTTCTCCCATCAAAGTTCCGGTAGGTGAGAGGATCACGGGCAGGCTTTTCGATACATTGGGCCGTCCGATAGATGAAGGCGGCGATGTTGATGCCGATGATTACTGGTCCATCCACAGGCCCGCACCTTCTTTTACCGAGCAGTTCCCTTCGGAATCCGTTCTTGAGACGGGAATCAAGGTCATAGACTTGCTCGTTCCCTTTTCAAAGGGCGGCAAGATCGGTCTTTTCGGAGGCGCAGGCGTAGGCAAGACAGTCCTTATCCTCGAACTTATACGTAATATCGCCAGGGAACACGGCGGATATTCCGTATTTACCGGCGTAGGCGAAAGATCCCGTGAAGGAAATGACCTCTGGGGCGAGATGAAGGAGTCCGGTGTTTTGGATAAGACCATCATGGTCTTCGGTCAGATGAACGAGACGTCCGGCGCCAGAATGAGAGCTCCTCTTACAGGCCTTACGATGGCTGAATATCTGAGAGACGAAAAGAAGAAGGACGTTCTTCTCTTTATTGATAACATCTACAGATTTGTCCAGGCAGGCTCGGAGGTTTCCGCTCTGCTCGGCCGTATCCCTTCAGCCGTCGGTTATCAACCGACTCTGGCAGGCGAAGTCGGACAATTGCAGGAGAGGATCACTTCGACCCGTAACGGATCCATTACATCCATACAGGCCGTATACGTTCCTGCCGATGATATCACGGACCCTGCTCCTGCAACGACATTTGCCCACCTGGATGCAAATATCGTTTTGTCGAGAGCAGTTGTTGAACTTGGAATATATCCTGCCGTTGACCCTCTTGAGTCTTCTTCAAGGATCCTTAACGAATCGGTCGTCGGAACTGAGCATTATCATGTTGCAAGAAAAGTTCAGGAGATGCTCCAGCGCTATAAGGAACTGCAGGACATCATCGCCATCCTCGGCATGGAAGAACTTTCCGAAGAAGACAGAAAGATCGTATCACGTGCGAGAAAAGTGCAGAAATTCCTTTCCCAGCCTTTCTTCGTAACCGCCGAATCAACAGGCTTTGAGCCCAGATACGTACCCGTAAACGAGACAGTAAAGGCTTTCGGCGAACTTATCTCAGGTTCTCTTGATCACATTCCCGAGCAGTGCTTCTTCATGAAGGGCGGCCTTGAAGACGTTCTTAATGCATATAAGGATCTTGGCTGATGGCAGAAAAGAATGAAGATACGATCCATTTTGTGGTCATAACACCTGACCGCACTTTCCTTGAGACCGAGGCATTTTCGGTTACCATACCCGCTACTGACGGCGGTATGGGTATCATGCGCGGTCATGAGCCCAGAGTCGTATCCATTACCCCGGGAACAGTTATGGTCAGGGATAAAGAGGGAATAAGACACTTTTTTGTTGCAGAAGGATATTGCGAGATATCCCAGATGTTAGTTCTCATTATCTGTAATTCCGCTGAATGGCCCGAGGAGATATCGGTCAGAAGGATATTCAGTTCATACAAGAGGGCATGCGATGCTCTGGACAAACAGAGCAAGGACCGTTCCAAGATCTATCCTAACGATGCCATGTACATGAAACAGCGCGCCATGGCAAGGATAAAACTCATAGAATCTTACGGTTCTGACAGCCAGAAGCACCGTCTTGCCGAACTTCGTGATAATTGACAAATATAATATTGCTATTTTTCGCGATTTTTATATTATAATATGCTGGTTTGAGAATAATCTTGTATATGACAAGGAGAAACAGGGATAATCATGAGCGTTAAGGTTTCTTTCGGCAAGCTTGATCTTATCAGGATCGCAATAGCGCTTGCACTTGCTGTTGCCGGCAGCGTTGCTGCTGCGGGCAAATTCTGGGATTGTGTGATCTGGTATGTGCTTCTTTTCGTAATAAGCATATTTACTTTTGAATTCAAAGTGGAAGGCAAGGCCAGATTCATACAGATCGCGGGAGATATCATCCTTCCCGTTATCACGGCTTTCTTTACTGTCTATTTCATGCAGATGATCAACCTTATCGGTCATACCAAGGTTATAGAATTCAATTCCCTCTATATGGTCATGTACCACAGCGAGAAGACAAGATGGCTTTATGAGATCACCATTATCATTGCCGTCTATTTCTTCCTGAGGTTTATCTGCGTCAAGAGAAGGTTTGCGGCTGTTATAACACCCGTTCTGTTCCTTCTTATCGGTATCGTAAACTTCTTCATATACTCTGAGAGAGGTCACGAGTTCCTTTTCACGGACATCCTTTCCGTAGGAACCGCGATGAACGTCGTATCAAATTACCATCTCGACCTTAAGAAGCCTTTGCTCTACGTTATCATTCCTTTCGCTCTTTACTGCATTGCCATGCTGAGATTCAAAGGGGAGAAGAAGATATTGCCCATTCCCGCAAGAGTTGCAGTCTTTGCCGCTCTTTCATGCGCTTTCAGCGGTATCTTCCTTGTAACTCTCAAGAGGTGGAACAGCGTATATTCGCTTCAGGCATGGGAAGACAAGGGCTCAGCCTATAACGGACTTCTTCTCAACATAAGTATGTCAGCTCTGACAATGTTCCCTGAAGCTCCCGAGGGTTATTCTGTTGACGCGCTTAATTCGGAGGTTACCGGTCTCGGAGTTGATCTGAATGACAAGGGAAATGCCGATGAGGCATCCAATATCATCGTCATCATGAACGAGTCTTACATGCAGGCAAGAGACTATACATTCATGCTCGGCTGCTACGAAGATCCGACGCCTTACTGGAACTCTCTTACGGAGAATACCGTTCACGGCTATGCATTGTCTTCTGTATACGGAGGAAATACTCCCAATTCTGAGTTTGAGTTCCTTACCGGCATTTCGACGGCATTCCTTCCCACGGGAACGATCCCTTACTCCAACTACATAAACGGTGATACATATTCATTTGCATGGGCTCTGCGTGACATGGGTTATACAACATGCGCAATGCACCCTTATCTTTCATCAGGCTGGAACCGCCCAAAGGTATATCCTTGCATCGGTTTCGAAGACTATATGTTCCTTGACGATTTTGAATATACGGACAAGGATCTTTACCGTGAATATGTTTCTGACAAGTGCGCTTATCAGAACCTTATAAACAGGCTCGAGAAGTCCAAGGGTCAGAAGACTTTCAATTTCCTCGTTACGATGCAGAATCACGGCGGATATACTATGGAATACGATAATTTCCCGCTCCATAACTATGTATCCAATGTATTCTCCGGTGAGACATTGCAGGTCAATACATATCTTACGGCTCTTTCAAAGAGTGACGAGGCTCTTGAATATCTCCTCGATTATCTTAAGGGATGCGATGAGAAATACACGGTTCTCGTTTTCGGAGACCATCAGCCCAAGATGATCGCGTTCAACAACAATTTCGCTCCCGGAAGAAATTCCAGTTATATCGTTCCTTACATTATCTGGACAAACTACGATATGGATCCCGAGCTTCTTGCAGCTCATGAGGAATGGGATGATGTAACGAGCCTTAACTATCTTTCTTTGGACGTAATGCGCGCAGCCAATGTGAAAATGCCCGCATATTACCAGGTTATAGACAAGATTAGGGCAGATGTTCCCTGCATCAATGCCATCGGCTACTATTCAAAGAATGACGGCAAGTATCATTATCTCAATGATATCAACCCTGCCGAGAGCAAGGTTCTCACGTTCTATCATGAGATCCAGTACAATCTTCTTTTCGATAAGAAGGATTCGGCATTTAAGACTTCCGCCAAGGATACCATCAACAAGGTTAAAGAGGCCGGGTAATCGAGCCTGCAATATAGACCGATTGTTGAATTATACCCTCTTGAAATGTAAAATAATCCCATAGGAGGGTGTGGTGTTTATGAACGAAAAATACCCTATGGCGTTGCCGGAAGGCACAGTTCTTGCAGGTCAGTATATAGTTGATAAGGTTTTAGGTCAGGGCGGATTCGGTATTACATATCAGGCTACCGACCATAAGACCGGGCAGCGTGTTGCCATCAAGGAGTTCTTCCCGGATGCTCTTGCCACCAGACATGAGACCATCGCGATCCCTTTTAACGGCGAGAGAAGCGAAAGCTTTGAATACGGTAAGAAATGCTTTCTGGATGAAGCTCAGACTCTTGCACAGTTCATAGGCAACGAGAATATAGTAAGGATCCACACCTATTTTGAAGAGAACGATACCGGTTACTTTGTCATGGACTTCATCGAGGGTACGAGCCTCGAAGATTACATAAAAGAGCATGGCGGCAAACTCGATTGGGAAGAGACTGCCAAGATCTTGATCCCCGTCATGGATGCTCTTGCGGCAGTACACGCCAAAGGTATCGTGCACAGGGACGTAACCCCCGATAATATCTACATTACCAAAGACGGCACAGTTAAACTCCTTGACTTTGGCGCGGCCCGCTACAGCATAGGCGATAAGAGCCGGAGCCTTGATATTGTCTTAAAACACGGTTTTGCTCCTAAGGAACAATACATAAGGCGCGGAAGACAAGGCCCTTTTACGGATGTATATGCTCTCGGCGCCACATTCTACTACAGCCTTACGGGGCAGCGTCCGCCGGATTCCGTTGCAAGACTTGAAGAAGACGAACTGATACCGCCTTCGACTCTTGGAGTTAAGCTTCCGGAAGCGGTCGAAAATGCCATTCTTCAGGCAATGTCAGTTAATGCGGCTGACCGTTTCCAGACCATGACGGCATTTAAGCGCGCAATGAAGATATCTGCCGAAGGCGCAAAACAGCAGGAAGAAGTTGTTCCTGTTGCAGCTCCGGCAGTTTCAGCCCCCGTAATGCCTGCAGCAACTGTTGCTCAACCCGTTCAGACAGTTCCTCAAACTCCCGTTGTCCCCGTTGTTCTCCGGCAGGCGGGATATTCTCAAGTTCCGGATGCATCGCAGGTTCCGGTAATACCTTCAACCCCTGTGCCTGCTCCTGCAGGGCAGGTTCAGCAGCCCGTGTATCAGCAAGCGGTCATGCAGAGCCAGCAGGGAGCATATCCTTATCAGCAGGGGATCCAGCCCGAACATGTTCAGCCTAAGAAATCCAAGAAAGCCATTGTCGGAATAATAATCGGCGTAGTATCTTTAGCAGCAGTTGCGGTTATTATCGCAAGCATCGTTGCCATCGCAAGCAAGATGAAGGATAACGATAATTCCGTTAGCTATAATACCGGTAAGACGACCAGCGAAAAAGTTACGAAAGAAAGCACAACTGCACAGAACAACCACGGCGGAGGCGGCAAGGTTCCTTCTGCTCTTACCATACCCGATGATCCGACAGACAATACGGAAGATACTGAAGATACAGAATCAACCGAGCCTTCTTCCGATGAGACTGAAGCAAGTTCCGATGATGAGACAAAGGAAACCAAAGCCAAGGCTACGCCTACACCCAAGCCGGTTGCGATCCAGCCCGGGGCTGTAAGCGCTTCTGCATATTATACCCAGAGCGACGGCAAGGCTTTTACTCCTGATCTTGCTGTCGACGGTAATCTTAAGACTGCATGGAATGTCAGAGGTCATAAGGAAACAGATGATGACGGTAAGAGCAAGGATGTAACGACCTGTGGTGTCGGTGAATATATGGATTTCTATTTCACGCCCGGAACGTCTATACATTCGATAAAGATCTGTCCCGGTTTCTGTTACAACGATAAGAAGGTAAAGAGATTCGAGAAGAACTATGCGCCGACCGCCGTTACCATTACTTGCGGCGATAAATCATATGATATCGATCTTAACGATTATGCATTCGATCTGGATAAAGCATCGAAAGGTTGTACTTTCGTATTTCCTGAGTGGCTCACGCCCGAAAACGGGATTGTAAGGCTTACGATCACGTCAGTCAGGAATATCTATGATTACAACGGTCAATCCTTCTGGAAGGATTGCTGTATCTCAGAAGTCTCCTTCAAGGGTGCAACAGAATAAGGAAGAGGGGAAGCATGGGGGAAAATAAAAACAATACTCGTCTAATAAGGCTTGTCATTACTTTTATTGTACTGGCTGTTGTTTATGCCGGTCTGGTCTTCGTGCTTCCCGATCTGCGAATCTTTTCGCGCACGATAGAGAGCAATTATTCCGATCTTTCCGTAAGAAAAGACATAAAAGCCGGTGATGTTTATGAGCGTACGTTCATCATGCCGTTTGATAAAGTAACGGATCTTGATATCTACTTGGAAAACGATTCCACGAATGTCATCAGCATTGATGCAGGAACTGAACTCCAGGGCCCCGATGGCAGCATCATAGCGTCCAAGAATGTTACTTCAGCTTATGATACCGATCTTAAGATCAATGTACCCGTAACATCGGGATCTGAATACACTTTCAGGTTCAAGGTTAATTCTGTCGGCAATACTGATGAAGCATTTTGTCCTAAGATCGTGCTTTCGAAAACAGGAGATGTTCTTGCTTTTTCGATAAGCGGAAGAGGTACGGGCGCACCTGACAAGATCGTATTCCTCGGGATCTATCTTGTCATTGCGGTCATGGTCTTGCTCTATGTCTATGGATTTGACAATAAGAAGATCGGTAAGGGAGGAATATCCGATAAGGTCTTTTTGGGAGTGCTTCTGATCTTCTCGATCTTCTTTATCAGCCAGTATTATGACCTGTTCATGATCATCAAGAGCGCTTTCCGCATGCTCGATTCGTTTAAGGCAGGAAACATAAGGGATTATTACGGATTCTCATATTCGAGCGAACTCGGGTATCAGAGCAACAAGATGCTCTTTGCATATGAATATAATTTCTTCCAGATTTTCTTTACTGCGGTGCTGATGCTGCCATTGTCCTTCTTCATGAACGGGGATTACGACGGTGCCTCTATGGATGGATTCATCTCGGCGACATACCTTACCGTAGTCATGGCAATCCTTTTGTTTGTTGCATGGAAGGCTTTGGATAAGATCCTTAAGGCTTGCGGAACTGATGAGGATTATAACAGGACAGTTAAACTGCTCTTCATATCATCCCCGATGCTTCTTTACATGTCCGTTGCTTACGGCCAGATAGACATAATGTATATGATCGTTATTATCCTGGCTCTGCCTTTCTATTACAGGGGCCGGTATAAGAGATTCTCACTCATAATGTCTCTTGCTGTTGCAATGAAGACTTTGCCCATAATGATCTTTATTCCGCTCATTCTTCTCGCAAACAAGAAGATCAAGGACATTGTAATAAACGGCCTGATCGTTCTCGCAGCGCCACTCTTTTCGAAAATCGTTTTCGAGGGGAGTGAGGGGCACAGAGCCATTACTGCCATAATCGAAGAAGACTATTCTTACGTAAGCAGGATAGCTGAAGCAAGGCTCGGGGATTGCTTTGCATTCTTCATACTGGCATTTGCCCTGATATGTATCTTCTGTTACATGCATAAGACCGATACTGCTGATAAGAAGAATCTGCTCTATGAGTCAATGCTCGCGATCTTTGCCGTTTACGGAGCCTTCGTTATCTTCGTTACCTGGCACATACAGTGGATGATCCCGCTTGTCCTGGCTACGGCATTCCTTTTGCCTCTGGTAAAAGACACGAGGATCATGATCTTCGATATTGCCCTGGAATTCTTATATGTTCTTACCGCGAACTGTCTGGGCAAATCCACCAACATGATCAATTACGGCGTGCTCTTCCTGTCGGGCGAGTATTGTGATGCTCCCGAGATAAGCGAGATGCTTGGCAGCATATCATCGCTTTCCCTGATATGCTTAAGGACCCTTCTTGCAGCAGTGATCTGTTACATGATCTATAAATTCATCAGGAACAGGAAGATACAGGAATATACTCCCGTTGACAGGACACTTGCGATAGGAAGATCCTGGATCCTCTATGCCTTCATTCTTTTCTATTGCTGGGCATTTTTCTACATCGGCTAGCATCCCACTTGTAAAAGATACCGGATAAATGCTATAATCTCCTTGCTTTGGGGCATTAGCGCAGCTGGGAGCGCGTTACACTGGCAGTGTAGAGGTCACGGGTTCGAACCCCGTATGCTCCACCAGATTACACAAAAAACTTTGTCCGGCTTAGGTCCTCCGCACTTTGTTTGTGCGGAAACAGCCGGACAAAGTTTTTGTTTCATGAGGGCTTGTGCGGAAAATGCGGGACTATTTCATTGTTCTCAACAGGGCCGCTGTCGCGCCTTCGGAAATAAACGGCTTAGGTCCTCCGCGCTTCGCTTGTGCGGAAAATGCGAGGCATTTGTTTTGTTCTCTGTTATAATGTCTCTTGACTAAGGAATTAAGGGGAAACCTGAAATGATAGACCATTATGATGCTTTTATCTCATATAGGCATGCGCCTCTGGACATAAAGGTTGCCGAGCATATTCAGCGCAATCTTGAGTTTTTCTATATACCACATAATTTAAGGAAGAAGACAGGGAAGAAGAGGATCTCCAGGATCTTCCGCGATAAGAGCGAACTTGCCAATACGAGCGATCTTTCGGATACTATCGCAAATGCTCTGGAAAAATCCGATTATCTCATAGTTATCTGTTCTAAAAATACCAAAGAGTCTTTCTGGGTCGACAGGGAGATCGAATTCTTCCTTAAGAATCATACGAAAAAGCAGATCCTTACCGTGCTCTGTGAAGGAGAACCTGCGGAAGTCATTCCGAGGGAACTACAGCATGATATCCGCAAGATCGCAGGCGATGACGGTGAATTCTACGAAGTAGATGCTCCGACTGAGCCTCTGTCCTGTGATTACAGGATGCCCTGGAAGAAGGCCAAGAAAGAAGAACTGCCGAGGCTTGCAGCAGCGATAATAGGTTGTTCATACGATGAGCTTGTCAGGCGTCAGCGTGCTTACAGGATAAGAAGGGCTGTTGCGATCGCAGCTGTCCTTATTGCAGCTGCATTTGCTTTCAGCGGCTATATGTTATACAGCAAACAGAAAGTTGATGCAGCATTAAGGCAGGCTCTTGAGAACAGGTCGATATATCTTGCCAATTCGGCCGGGAAATTGTTGGATGAGAAGGACCGCATCGGATCTTTATATCTTGCCATGGAAGCTGTTCCCAAGGACGGCGAAAGTGATTATCCCGTTACGCCTGATGCATTTCATGCCTTGTCTAATGCGACACTCGCTTATTGCGGTCTTGATGGTCTGAATATTAACAACACATGGAATTATTCTCTTCCGAATCAGGTAAGGTCTTTTGAACTCAATGAAGACGGCAGCCGCCTTGCAGCTCTTGACAGTTCCGAGACCGTAACGGTTTGGGATACACAAGACCATTTCAAGATAATGGACTTCAAGGATGTTGATAATCCGATAAGAAAAATATCATTTCCGACCAATGATACGTTAATAACCATAAGCTCCAGGCTCATAAGAGCATTTAACGCCGTTGACGGTGAAGAAATCTGGAAAGTGGAGAATGAGCATTTCTTCACGATCGACGATCCGATGCAGGGCGAAGACAGTTATATATATGTATGTTTGACTAATAATGAATTATTGAAGCTGGATATAAAGACCGGCGCGGTCTGTGAGACATATGATATCGATATTAAGATCGATGACAAAAATCTTACCTATGATTGTCTCAAGATATCGCCTGACAGATCAAAGATAGCATTTACGGCTTTTGAAGGCTTCCAGCAATATCATATAGGCGTATATGATCTTAAGACAGGTAAGAAGGCTCTGTCGGATGTTACCGAACTTTCCACTGACAGTTTCTTATGGGAAGGGAGCGACCGCCTTATTATTGCAGAACACGGTGTATATAATAACGGGGAAGGATCGACCCGTCTGAACAGTAAAGCCAGATTGATGCCGTATCCCGTTTATATTAACTGCTTGGATACGTCAACGCTTAAGCCTGTTTGGAGCAAAGAACAGATATGTGTCAGCGTATACGATAAGATAGGTCTGGTTCTTCTCAAAGCGCAGGGTATGGTGGCTATGTATGCCGGAAATAAGTGCTGTGCCTATGATTTTATAAACGGTGATCTTCTTTATGACTGGGATACGAATGAGACCATCATAAATGCCAACGACAGGGATGGAGACGGCTTTCCCATGATGTTTACGGAAAGAGGAGCATATGTTAATCCGCTGACAAATGCGGGTAATAATGCCGTCAGCATGAATTATTGCCTTCCCGAAAACATAAGGGATGTTGAAGTAAATAAGGGCATATATCTTAGGAAGTACAATGGAAGAGATATCTGCTATTTTACGACTTATATACATGACGAAGACTGGAATCAGGTAAAAGGAGTTGAAGTCCCTCTGATCTATGACAGCTGTGTCGAAGATAATGTTGTCGCATTCATTGCAACCAGGGATAACCTTCCTTATCTTGTTACGATCGACACAAAGGATAACAGTTTCATAAGAGAGGTCGGTCTTACTGATAAGGAGTATTCTTTTGCAGAATATAAGATCCTTTTCGCGGATAAGGATAATATCTATCTTTCAAGAAAATCCAAAGGCATGTATTTGGTTACCGTGCCGATCGAGGGTGGAGAAGTTATAGAAAAGTTAATCAGCGAAAAGTTCGAATACGGCATATCGGGTGGTGATTATATAGACGGTAAGCTCGCTTACTTTGTTAATACTTTAGACGACCATGTATGTTGTTTATACGATATCGAAAGCGGTAAGACGGATGAATATGAAATAGAAGAATTGGATAATTTAGATTCTTTTTCTTCTGCAGAATATTGTAAAGACATGAATGTGTTGTATTTAACAGGAAAAAAGAAAGAAGACCTGATATTGGATCTTGCAAGCGGCAATCTGATCAAGGTGTCCCTGCCTGAAGGATGGGACAGTACCGACCAGTTCTGCTTTGATAAGGAAAGATCTCAATTTATAATTTCCGACGGAATAAAGATCATATATGTTTCAGCCGACGGCAAGCTTCTCCATGAAATATCTTGTGACGGCATGGTTCCGGCAGGACTTGCGGTTGCCAAGGACCCTGCGACAGGGACTGACATGCTGATAGTTCCCTATAATGACGGCGTTCTTTGCAGATATGATCTTAAGAGCGGAGAATTTATAGCATCGTCAAGGATCACATGTTATTCCGGTTATACGCCTGACGCGTTCTTCGAGTTTGATTATTCCGCAGGAATTCTATACATAACAATGGATAATGTTACGGATATCATCGATCTTAAGAGCTGGAAAGAACTTTCATATGTTAATTATTCCCTCGGTCATTGCAAAGTCTATGACAGATTCTACACATATTCTTATGAGACCAGCACAAAAGTGCATGTAGGTTATTTCAAACATTACACGCTGCAGGATCTCATAGATAAAGCAAAGGCCATCTTGAAAGACGAACCCATACCCGAAGTGATGAGAGCGGAATACGGTATCTGACCTCAGCGGAAAACAGGACCTGCGGGTTTATAGAGCTTGTCGAAAAGACGTCCGTTGACGATATAGATGTCGTGGGGGTCGTCTTCTCTGACAGCAATAAAATCGCCTATGTTGCCTGAATAGTATTTCTCGTCATTCCATATGGTGAAGAGCTTTATGGCGTGATCCAGAGGCTTTGCATAGATCCTGGCGGATCCCGGAGGGCTTATGATTGTCATGGCAAAGGGAAGGACATGCTTGATTTCGCCGCTGGCTATGTCTTTGATCTCGGGTTCATATTCGAATTCGCCCTGATACTTGAATCCGGTCATGTTATAGCTGTTGCTGAGTTTTTCAGCCGATATGGGCCAGATCTCGCCCTCTATGCCGATTATGAGATACTGATCGTCACTGATGGTGAAGGTCGCATCGCCTTCCATTGTTCTTACTTCAACCTGTGTTCCGACGGGGAATACGTCAGACAGCTTTACTGCGCCGAGTTTCTGGTCCATCTTCTCATAGAGGACCATGCCTTCCATGTCGAGCGTGATCTTATCGGCGTAGAGTACTTCATATTTATCGTAGTAGTTGATCATTCTCTGATTGATCGTCGTATCCGCATCCTCGGTCAGAAGCTCGGGTCTTATCGTCGCTCCTGCCTTTGTGATGTGACCGCCGCCGCCGCCGATTCCGTCGGCTATGAATTCCGCAAGTTCGTTTGCGTGTATCTCACGGGTACAGGACCTTACAGAAAGCTTGATCTCCGAAGGGCTTACATAGTAGGCAAGACAGATATCGACGCCTGCTGTCTCGATTATGAAATCGCTTATGAGACCCAGTATGTTAGGATCACAGGGCTTGGATCTTAAGATCAGATAGCGTCTTTCCTCATGATACTCATAGTTGAGTATCGCTTCACCCGTTATCTCGAGTTCTTCGAGCGAGATGTTTGCGTTGCTCATCTTGGTGACAAGGCTCTTGTTTACTATTAAAGAGTCGAGCATATCGCGGTCCAGGGGGTGGAACAACTCGCTCAATCGGTTGGTATCTGTATATAGTCCGTAATAAAGGGCAGTGGAGAGGCTTTTGTTCTCGGTAACGTTAAAACCTTCAGCCCTTAACATATCCCATACGACTGTCGAGCAAGAGCCTACGCTGCTCCTGACATCCGAAAGTTCCGGAAGTTCTACCGTTACCTGGTGGTGATCGATCACTGCGATGTTTTCTGCAGGCGTCAGAGTAACGTTCTTCTGACCGTACTGGCAGTCACATGTGATAAGGAGCTCAGGCTTACGGCCGAAATCAGGCTCATATGATATAGGGATGTTTATGTCTTCGACCATGATGGTCAGATTGCTCTTGACGATCTGATTGACGCCGCGGTAGATAAACTGAGGCTTTTTGCCTGCCTTTTCGAAAAAAGTATAGAGGGCAAAACCTGATGCAAGAGCATCGGCATCGGGGTTGTCGTGACACTGGATGACAATGTCGTCAAATTTGAGCAGATCTGATAATTGCATATTCTGAGTTCCTTTTCCAAAAATTCCAATTATTATAATACAGACTCTGCTTTGTATGCAAACACTATGTTTTGGACTGTTCTTCCCAGGAACGCCTGAGTTTACAGAAAACCACGCTTGCAAGTATCATGCTGAGAAGCCCGCCTGCGATCCAGGCAATGGGATCACATCCGACCGCGAGGTAATAGTTATTGAATACTTTGGACAATGACGAACAGATGAGTCTTACGAAGAACTCAGCCAGTCCGACCGACATTGCAATAAAGGCATAGCCTGCGCCCTGCATGGAACTCCTGAAGATGAATATCATGGCAAGAGCGATATAACATACGGCGCTTTCGACTATATAGATCATTGCATAGGGGACATAGACCGATATGTCAGTTCCGGTCGGGAAGAAGATCTTCATTACGATCGGAGTAAGGCTTATGACCAGGATGCCGGCTGCTATGGAATAAACGGAGAATATCTTCATTGCAGCCTTTATGCCGTCCTTAATGCGGTCCATCTTGCGGGCTCCGGTGTTCTGGCCGACGTATGCCGGCATTGTCTGGCCGATCGAAAACATTCCCATATTGATTATGCTGGAGAATTTGTTTGCTGCAGTGATGGCGGTAACCGCAACTGCGCCGAAGAGATTGATGGCGCTCTGCATTATGACTGTTCCCGAAGCTGTGATCCCGTTGACCAGAGCCATGGGAAGACCCAAGACAAACTGCTTTCTTGCTGTCGGCCAATGTATCTTCCAGTGCTTTAAAGAAGGCCTCAAAACAGGAACTCTTATTATGCAGTAACATGCGCCGGCAATGGCTGAACATCCCTGGGATATTACCGTTGCGATGGCGGCACCGAATGTTTCCCATCCGAAAACGATAATGAATACGAGATCCAATGCTATGTTGATCGCAGCAGACATCATAAGGAAGAACAATGGCATCTTGCTGTTGCCTATGGCTCTTAAGAGTGATGCGAAGTAATTGTTGAATACGGTTGCCGTGATGCCCATGGTGATCGTGGAAATGTAAGCAAATGCATAATCGAATATGGAATCCGGCGTATTCATCCATATGAGCAGCAGTTTAAGGAATACTATGCTGAATATGGTCTGAATGGCGGCAAGTATGAGGCTTAAATATATGCCGTGGGTGAATGTCTTCTTTACGCCTTCTTCGTCTTTTGCACCGTATCTTTGACTTGTAAGGACTGAGAAGCCCGTTACCATGCCGTTTGCAACTCCGATAAAAAGAAACATGAGCGTGCCGGTGGATCCTACTGCCGCCAAAGCCTTGTCTCCGACATAACGCCCGACGATTATCGTATCAACTATATTGTAAAGCTGCTGTATTATGTTGCCCAGGAATAGGGGCCAGGTAAACTTTAGAATGATCGACAGGGGCTTGCCGACGGTCATGTCCATATCGGTTCTGCGAGACATGTATAGTTCCTCCTAAATAGATCCCTTCTTACACAGCCTGCATTTATGCCCCCTAAACAGACCGGTCGAAGATATGATGAACAAAGATTGATATTATGTTGTATCATTATATGGATATTCTGATTTTTGGCAATAGTTTTTTGCATGTCAGGCTGAACGGAGATAATAAGTGCCTTATTTAAGTCTTGAAGATATACATATGTCCTACGCCTCGCGGGAGATCCTCGACGGGGTGTCTTTCCGTATTAACAAGGGCGATAAGATCGCATTCATCGGAGATAACGGAGCCGGCAAATCAACGCTCTTCAAGATAATAGAAGGACTGCTAAGACCTGATTCGGGCAAGGTAATAACCCATGGCAATACCGTGATCGGATACCTGTCCCAGAATGTCAACGATATGCATTTTTCCAACGTTTCACTCATGCCGAGGGCTCTTATAGAAGCTGAAGAGAAGATGAATGAAGCTCAGCAGCAGATAAGCCTTTGCGCCGATGATTCCGATAAACTCCAGGAAGCGATGCAAAGATTCAGCGAGGCGACGGAAGAGTTCGAATCATTGGGCGGTTACGATTACGAATACAGCGTAACTTCGGCAATGGCGGGATTAGGCATCAGTTACCTTAAGGACAGGGATGACCTTGAAGGTCTGTCCGGAGGGGAGATGATGAGAGTGGCTCTTGCAAGGCTTACCGTTGAACATCCGGATATTCTCATGCTCGATGAGCCTACGAACCATCTTGATGTGGACGCATCAGAATGGCTCGAAGACTTTCTTGCCTCCTATGGAGGGGCAGTCTTTGTCATATCCCATGACAGATTCTTTATCGACAGGTTCGCTGACAGGATCATTGAACTTGACGGAGGTCATGTAACCTGTTACAAGGGCAATTACACGAGCTATGTCGAACAGAAAGCCGCATTCATCAAGATGCAGCAGGATAAGATCGAAGCGCTCGAAAAGGAACTTTTGCATCAGACTGAGGTTAAGCAGACATTCCTTTCCCACCGCAATATCTCGGGTTATCACCAGCGTGAGAAGATGATCGATAAACTGGGTGCGATCCTTGATGCCGAGAAAGCCAAGATGCCTTCTGATTTTGCAAGGATGAGCTTTGCTCCGGTCCCTGCGGACAGGAGCGGGGCAGAGGATAAGATACTCCTCAAGGCAGATGATGTAGGTATGTCCTTTGATGATAAGGAACTGTTTGGCGGAATAAGTTTTGAACTTAAGGCACATGATAAGTTATTCCTTTGCGGTCCCAACGGCTGCGGAAAGACCACCATGCTCAATATCCTTCTCGGGAAAGTCATTGGTTTTACGGGGAAGATCCTCATAAGTGAGACCGCAAGATGCGGCATCATGGGCCAGTTTGTACCGTTCGACGATGAAGACCTTACTTGTTATGATGAACTCGTTTCCAGAACTGATATGACGGTTTCCGCCTCAAGGACTTATCTTGCAAGGTTCGGTTTTACGGGGGACGATGTATTTAAGCCGATCAAAGTCCTGTCGGGAGGCGAGAGGTCCAGACTCTATCTTGCCTGTCTTCTTGCGGAATCCCCGGACATTCTCTTCCTGGACGAGCCTACAAATCATCTCGATATGCGTTCCCGCGAGATCTTGGAGGATGCCATAGGCATGTACAATGGAGCCGTCATATGTGTAAGCCATGACCGGTATTTCATCGAAAAGTGCGCAGATCGTGTGTTAGGTTTCATAAACGGAAGGGGAAGTCTTTTCGACAAATATTCCCATTACAGGAATGCTTGCAAAAAGGCAGTTTCTGAGGCAATTGAAGAAACTGCTGAAGAAGAAAAGCAACCCGATGAGGATAAAGGCTCCGTTAACAAGGCAAAAGCAAGGAAGGAAAGAGCTGCCGAAAGAAACAAGATAAGGCAGGTCGAAAAGGAGATCGAGAGGCTTGAGGCAAGGCAGGCAGAACTTGAAGGAATGTTTGCCGATGCCAAGGATGACAGCATGTACAGGGAGTATTCGGATAACGCTTCAGCCCTGGAAAGCCTTTATGAAGAATATCTTGAATTGTCTGACGAATGATCCCCGTCAAATGCCCACTTTCGAAACATTGATTATAATATGCTATAATATATTTTGAAATTTTTATTGAAAGCAGATTGACGGATCTTATGGGCGGCAGCGACTTTATTACAGAGATCATCAAGTTTATCAACGAGTTATTCCGTTCTTTCAGCAGCGGTTATATCTTTTTCGGCAGCAAATGGGATTTTATCCGTTATATCATAGACATCTTTGTCGTTACAATGATGTTCTTCTGGATATTCCTTTTTGTCAGGCAGACCCGCGCATGGCAGCTCATAAAAGGTATCGTTCTCGTCCTTATATTCGTATTGTTCTGTTCCATCCTCGGCATGGACATGGTTTCTTTCCTGTTCAACAGGCTCCTCTATGTATTTGCGATACTGTTTATCATCCTCTTCCAGCCGGAACTCCGAAGGGTTCTTGAGACGGTCGGAATCAGGACATCGGGACAGGTTAAGGGCATATTCGTTAAGAAATCAAACGATGCCTATAAGGATCAGACAAAGACCATGATCAAAGAGATCTGTGATGCCTGCAAAGACATGTCGGCATCTTACACGGGTGCTCTCATCCTTATCGAGCGCAATACAAAACTCGATGAGCTTACCGAGCAGGAGAATGCAGTACACTTTGAATCGACAGTAACGAGCTCAGTGCTTCAGAGCATTTTCTATAAAGGATCACCCATGCACGACGGCGCACTCCTTATAAGGAACGGCGTCATCATTGCTGCAAGATGCCATGTCCCTCTTTCCGTTACCATGCATGAACTCGAGAAGAGCGGCACACGCCACCGCGCTGCAGTAGGCGCAAGCGAACTGGGAGATACCGTTGTCGTAGTCGTATCCGAGGAGAGAGGTACGATCTCGGTTGCAGTTAACGGCAGGCTCTTTGAGATGAGTTCAGCCGAAGAACTTAAAGCAAATCTGTCTTACCTTCTCGGCGTTGCTGATCCTGCTGAGCACAAGAAGTTCAATTCGCACAGCAAGAAGAAGGGCGTTAATGAACCTGAACATACCAAGACTACCCAGGTCGAAGCAGGCGGCATTACAGTCGATAATACTGAACTGCGTACCCGCGAGGCAACGGATATCAACGGTTTCCAGAGCATCAGCATCGGACAGAAAGTGTTCTTCCTCATCCTGTCTTTCATATTGGCATGTACCTTGTGGCTCTATATCCAGATCCAGAACAATCCTGTCGTCACAAAGACTCTGACGGTTCCCATTACTTACCCCAAGGATAATGTTCCCAAGGGCATTGATATAACGACACCGGTTAAAGAGTGCGAACTTACCATCGTCGGCCGTAAGAATGCCATCGGAAACATTACGGCGTCTGATGTTACGGCAACCATCGATTTTAAGGACATCGATGCAAAATCATCAGGTGTTTATAATCTTGATGTTGTTGTCGGATCCAAGGGAGACAACCGCTATTTCCGTGTTGACAGACAGTTGCCCGGAACGGTATCGGTTACGGTCTACTCAGTGGATTGATATTCTTTTCTTTACAATATTTTGGAGGTTAACAGTATAATCATGTCCAGATTATTTGGAACAGACGGAGTAAGAGGCATTGCAAACTCCAAGCTCGATGCGAGGCTTGCTTTCAGATTAGGTTATGCCGGCGCCAAAGTGCTGGCTGGAGAGACTAAGGATAAGAAAGGACGCATAATCATCGGCCGCGACACAAGGATATCCGGAACGATGCTGGAGTCAGCTCTTGCTGCAGGAATCACTGCTGCAGGATACGACTGTATGCTTGCAGGTGTCATTCCGACACCCGGTATCGCATATGTTACCAGAACGTCAGGAATTGATGCGGGTGTCATGATATCCGCATCCCATAATTCATTTGAATATAACGGCATCAAGTTCTTCTCTGCCGACGGATATAAACTTCCCGATGCTACGGAAGATGAGATAGAGAAGATCCTTTCTGATTTTGACAGTTACTATAATGAACTTCCTGAAGGAGAAAAGATCGGAACAGTCGAAGAATTCCCTCAGGCAATGAAATTCTATACGGATTATCTTTTAAGATCTTTATGTCCTGATGCCAAGGATCTTAAGATCGTGATCGACTGCGCCAACGGCGCTTCATCCGATTATGCATCGACCGTGTTCGGACTTACGGGAGCCAAGCTCATCATGATCGGAGATTCTCCCGACGGCATCAACATCAACAGGGACTGCGGTTCGACACATCTTGATCTTCTGGCTGAGACTGTTGTAAGAGAAGGAGCCGACATGGGCTTTGCCTTTGACGGTGATGCCGACAGGTTCCTCGCATGCGACAAGGAAGGCAATATCCTGGACGGCGACATGATCATGTCTGCTCTTGCGTTGTCTCTTAAAGAGCAGGGAAGACTTAAGGACGATACTCTGGTCGTGACCATAATGAGCAATCTGGGCGTTGATATAATGGCAAAAGAACAGGGCATCAATCTCGTTAAAACAAAGGTCGGAGACCGCTATGTTATCGAATCCATGAGAAAAGACGGATTTGTGATAGGCGGTGAACAGAGCGGTCATGTCATCTTGTCCGAATATTCGACAACAGGTGACGGAATGCTTACCGGTCTTGCTTTCCTTGATGCTATAGTAAGATCCGGCAAGACGGCAAAAGAGCTTTGTTCATGCGTAAGGATCCTGCCTCAGGTCCTTATTCCCGCACATGTATCAGATGAATATAAGCAGACTGCAATGGATGACGATGAGATCAAAGATCTTATCTCGCAGTATTCTGAAGCCCTTAGAGATGCGGGAAGGATCCTGGTAAGACCTTCAGGAACGGAGCCCGTCATCAGAGTCATGCTGGAAGGTGACGATAAGGATAAGATCTTTGATATGGCCAAAGACATTGCAGGCCTCATTGAGAGCAAATACGGAAAATAATCAGGAGATAACAGATGTTTGAATCAAAAGACTGTCTTGATATTACACATACGATCGCAGGAGAACTCTTCGATAAGGTTACTTATCCCTGGGAAGTATTAAAGGATATAGGAGATTTCATATCCAGGATCGGTCCTGAACTGGATCCGGAGATCTATGAATTTAAAGGGAATAATGTCTGGATCGCAAAAAGCGCCAAGGTCTTTGATTCTGCATACATAGGATCCAATGTCATCATCGGTCCTGATACAGAAGTAAGGCATTGCGCTTTCATAAGAGGGAATGCAATCGTTGGAGAGCATGCAGTAGTTGGCAACTCCACTGAACTTAAGAACGTTATCCTTTTCGATAGCGTCCAGGTTCCACACTATAACTATATCGGCGATTCCATCCTCGGTTATAAGGCTCATATGGGAGCAGGATCCATTACATCCAATGTTAAGTCTGACAAGACCTTGGTCGAAGTAAAATACGACGGAGGCAAGATTGCAACAGGCCTTAAGAAGTTCGGCGCGATAGTGGGTGACCGTGTTGAAGTCGGATGCGGTTCAATATTAAATCCCGGAACTGTTGTCGGCCGTAACTCGAGGATCTATCCTTTGTCCAGCGTAAGAGGTTTTGTTCCTGCTGATTCTGTATATAAGAAAGCCGGAGAAATCGCTGAGATAGTATAAAAGCAAAATAGGGGGGATTAACACGAGTAAGAAACTATCGATAAAGACAGGGTTTGCGGTCCTTACGATCTTGACCATAGCTTTGACCGTTTTCTCTTTTCCTGAGTTGATCAATTGCAAAGACGATGTGCTTGCAGCAAGTGACAAGGAATACGCAATATCCGTCTCAGGAATAGGCGTAAATGATGAGAACAAGGACGACATACTGGGCCAGGGCAATAAGGAAGCAGTATATTATCCCGAGACGAACACGCTTGAACTGAACGGGAATGTTAATTTCATTCACCACAGTGTGCCAGGTCTTACGATAAAGGTCGCGAAAGACGTTAAGGTTTCGACAGAAGATGAGGTTGCGATCGGAATCACGGCTGATACTACTATTACCGGGCCCGGAAAACTTTATGTAAGTGGAGATTCTTCCGTAACTGTTTGCATTGCCTGTTTTGCTGATCTGACGATCAAAGACGCCAATCTGGATCTATATGGTCTATATGGTGTTTTGGGCAATGACGATAATTACAAACTGATCATAGATAATTCCTTTATACATTGTCGGTCTAATAAAGCTTCTATTTGTTATTTTAATGGTGGCATAGAGATAAAGGATTCTGCTTTACTGGATCGGTATAAAGTCAGTTATACTGATGAAGCTTACAGAAGCGGTTATTCCGTATGCAAGTCTGACGGAAAGACTATAGCGAATAGCATAGATATCATCCCGGGCTACGGCCTTACGGTTGCAGGAATACCGGTTACCAAGTCAAACAAAAGCGATGTTCTCGGGAACGGGAAAAAGGAAGCAGTATACGATCCTGTAAACAATATAATTGAACTTAACGGAAATATTATTTCTCCTGAAAATGGCGGTATTAGGAGTTATGTTAAGGATCTTACCATAAAGGTTAATAAGGATGTTAAGATTACATGCGGTGACGATTATTGTGAGGAACCTTTAAGGCTTGAAGAAAGCGCAACTATAACAGGTCCCGGGAAACTCATTTTAAAGTCGGAAGGAACAATAGCTTCGTGTTGTTTTAATGGAGGCCTGAAGATAATAGATGCGGATATTGAATGTCTGTCAGACATTTATGGGATTGTGAGGGAATCCAATAGAGAACCTCTTGTCATAGAAAATTCTTATGTTCATGCAACAGGTGGTTGGTCTGCAATCGGATCTGTGTATAAGGGACTTGATCTTAACTGTATGAAGATAACGGAACCCGCAGGCGCAAAGGTTATATATCATTTTGTGACAGATGATTATCTTATTGCTGTTGAGGCCGATAACATACCAACAGAAATTAAACTCGAACCATCTCATAACTGGGGGGAATGGGAAGTTACGACGAAAGCCCGGATAGGCAAAAAGGGTGTTGAGACCCGTACTTGTTCTGATTGCGGAAGATCAGAGACCCGTGATATTCCTGCACTTGCATCGCTTAAACTCGATAAATTCAAAGCAACTGTAGTTTGCGGAAAGACCTTAACATTAAAAGCAACGTTGGAAGGCTCATCAGATACGGTAAAATGGTCATCTTCTGACACAAAGGTCGCAACAGTGGATTCCAAAGGCAAGATCACTGCCAAGATGGCAGGAAAGGTTACGATTACAGCTTCAGCTGCAGGCGCGAATGCCGAGTGTACGGTTACCGTCCTCTATAAGGATGTAACCAACAGCAGTGATTTCTGGTATGCTCCCACCAACTATCTGACGGCCAAAGGCGTAGTTAAAGGCTATGCAAATCAGACCGAGTTCAGGCCTGCCAACGAATGTACGAGAGCCCAGATGGTAACATTTCTATACAGGCTTCAGGGTGAGCCTAAGACAAAATCCAACAAGTGTCAGTTCCCTGATGTCGAGAGCTCTGACTATTTCTATAAGCCTGTTATCTGGGCAACAGAAAATGGTATCACGACGGGAACCAACGGCATGTTCAATCCTAAGAAGGTCTGCACAAGAGCCCAGACCGTAACATTTCTCTGGAGGATGGCAGGTAAGCCCAATCCGGGCAAGAATGCCAAGAAGTTCGATGATGTAAAGACTACAGATTACTTCTATAAGGCAACTCTCTGGGCATCCGAGAAGAAGATCCTGGCAGGTTACGAAGACGGAACATTCAAACCTGACGGTAAGTGCTTAAGAAGACAGATGGTAACATTCCTTTATAAGTACGATAAGTATGTTAACGGTAAAGGATGACAGAAGAAAAGAGGATAAAAAAACTGCCCCGTCCGGGGCAGTTTTTGTTAGAGAGAATCAATAGTACCTTGTGTTATACAAGGTTAGTCTTAAGTCTGTCGAAAGCTGCTTTTGCAACCAAACGGACATTAGGATCTGAATCAGCGAATGCCAGTTTCTTGACATATTCTTCGCAGTGCTTTGCATTGATGTCGGCTGCGGATGTAGCAGCTGCGGCTCTGACCATGGGATCTGAATCCCTGAGAAGAGGGATGAGTGCCATACCGGAATCGTAAGTAGGTATCTGGCCCAAAGCTATTGCAACTTCAGACCTGACGGCGGGATCCGGTTCGCTCGTAAACTTGAGAAGGGCAGCGAGCTTCTGCTTTGCTCCCAGCTTACGAATCTTATCAATGAGCGCATCTGATCTAGCCACTTCTAAGCCTCCGTAACTCAATGCAATTAAGCATATTCATTAACCCTATTATATATGAAAGACGGGACAAATCTATAAATAATTTGTGTACAAAGTATTAAACGTATCTCTGTGCAAATAAATAGACCGTGATAACAAGTATCACGGTCTTCTGGTGCACCTTCAGGGACTCGAACCCGGGGCCCACTGATTAAGAGTCAGTTGCTCTACCATCTGAGCTAAAGGTGCGTGTTGTGCTTTCGCAACGCAAACAATTATATATATTCGAATATTTTAAGTCAAGAGCATTTTCAACTAATTCTTTATTAATTGAAGTAATCTTTCATGTCGAGGGACGAAAAGCCTTCTTTAAGGGGCAGTTCAACGGCCTTTCCGGTAAGTGCAGCCTTATAGATCCCCATAAGCGTATCAACGGATGAATAGCCGTCATATGCTGATGCGACAGGCTCTTTGTCGCTGATTATGCAGTCGTAAAGATCCTTATAGATGCCGAGATGGGGATTAAGCGCAGTCTTGAAGGAAGAAAGACCGCCTTGTTTTGTCTGCTCCAAGAGGTAATGGAAGTTTTTCTTTTTGCCTGAAGCATCCTTGATGCTTATGTGAGCCTTGCCGGAAACAAGTCCCATTGTGATCTGGCCGTTTTCACAGAATACAGAGAATTCAGCCGAATGTTCTTTTGGAGAAGTTGCGGTCGTGCCTTCAATATGGGCAAGAGATCCGTCTTCCATCCTGAGGATCGCATAACCCAGATCTTCTGCTTCAATGTGTCTTAATCTCTGCGCGATCATGGCCTGAGCTTCGACAGGTTCAGTTCCCATGAGCCATACGAGAAGATCGATTGCATGGATTGTCTGATTCATGAGAGCTCCGCCGTCGGCTTTCCAGGTTCCTCTCCAGGCAGCAGAGTCGTAGTAATCGTCACCGTGGCCCCATCTTACATATATGGATCCGTGGGTTACTTTGCCGTAAACGCCTTTTGCTATGTCATCTCTTATGATCCCGACAACGGGGAGATACCTGTAGATATGGCCCATCGCTATCTTTCTGGATGTCTTTTTCGATGTATCGTAGATCGCGCGCGCTTCGTCTTCTGACATGGCCATGGGCTTTTCGAGAAGAAGGTTGGCGCCTTTTTCCATCGCATATGTTGCGACTTCGTAATGCATGCCGGAGGGAAGAGTAATCGCAACAACATCAGGCTTAAGTTCATCTACGGCCTTTTTCCAGTCTCTATAGATCTTAGCGTCAGTGCCTGCCTTACCGCAGTTAGTGATCATGGCCTTTGCGGCATTCTCATTGACATCACATGCTCCTGCAAGCATATATTGCTTGGAAAGAGTCTTAATTGCTTTAGCATGTTTCTCTGATACGCGTCCGCATCCTGCTATGAGTACCGAAAGCTTTCTGTCTTCCACTTGATCTGATCCTCCGACTGTTTTCGATAGTTTATCACAAATAAAAAATCAACATTAATAATATATAATATTTGCAGGGGAATCCATAACGAAAATGGCGGAGGCAGATCTCTTATGAATATGAAGGATATTATCGAACTGAAAAGATACGGAAAGCCTCTTTCAAAAGAACAGATAGAATTCTTTGTTAAGGGCGTAACGGATAGATCTATCCCGGATTATCAGATATCGGCGCTGTTGATGGCAATCGTTCTTAACGGCATGAATACGGAAGAGATGACGACTCTTACGATGGCGATGGCTCATTCCGGCAAGATGTTGGATCTGTCTTTTGCAGGGGATGTCACTGTCGATAAGCACAGCACGGGCGGTGTCGGTGACAAGGTGACGATATTGCTTTTGCCTTTGCTTTCAACATTCGGGATCAAGACCGTAAAGCTTTCCGGAAAAGGCTTGGGTTTTACCGGCGGCACAGTGGATAAGTTCGGATCGATCGAAGGATTCAGATATGAGATACCTGCAGACGAATTCCCCGGGCATCTCGAAAAGTGCGGAATGGTCATATCGGGAGCAAGTCCTGATCTTGCGCCCGCTGATAAGATCCTTTATGCATTAAGGGATGTAACGGGAACAGTAGATTCCATACCGCTCATCGCATCCAGCATAATGAGCAAGAAACTGGCAGGAGGCGCCGATGTCATAGTCCTTGACGTTACCTGCGGATCAGGCGCTTTCATGAAAGATTTTGAAAGGGCAAAAGAACTTGCCCGGGCCATGATCGATATAGGAAACGGAGCGGGAAAGAAGACTGTTGCCGTTATCACTGATATGGATCAGCCCTTAGGCAACACCTGCGGCAACACTCTTGAGATGCAGGAAGTCCTTCAGACTTTTGCAGGACGCGGAAATACGGATGTTATCGAGGTCGTATGCAGGATCGCAGCTGAATGCATCAAGGCATCAGGAAAGGCAAACGGTCTGGCAGGAGACGATCTTCTTTATGAATGCGCAACAAGGCTTACGAACGGGCAGGCTCTGTCCAAGTTCGTTGAACTCATATCATCGCAGGGAGGAGAGCTTAAGAACGGATTAAATCCCGTATTTAAGGATCTTCCTTTCGAAGCGATGAGAGTCGTGGCGCCGGAATCAGGTTATGTTTATTCAATTCAGACCGATGCCATCGGAAATGCGGCCAATCACCTGGGTGCCGGAAGAAAGACAGTTAACGATACGATCGATTATGGCGCAGGTATCAGGTTCTATGCCAAGAGGGGAGATAAGGTCAAGAAGGGAGATGTTCTCTGTTCGCTTTGTCACGGACAGAAAGCGGAACTTTCAGATGATGTTCTTTTCGATGTTATGGACGAAGTCCTTTCTGCATATAAGATCAGTGATGAAGCGCCTGAAGAAGTCCCGGCTGTAATGGAAGTGTTATCTTGAGTGCTTGCCTTTTTCGGGCAGTATTGTATAATAAAACGAACAAATGTTTTAAGAGGTGGATATGCCGGGACCGGTAACACAGACGATAATAGGGATTGATCCGGGATATGCGATCACGGGATACGGGATCGTATCTAAGACCGGCAATAAGCTTAAGGCCATTGATTACGGCGTTATCGAGACCAAGGCGCATACTGAATTTCCTTTAAGGCTTCTTACCATCAATGAGAAGATCAGGTTTTTGCTGGAACAGTATAAGCCGGATCTCATGGCAGTTGAAGAACTCTTCATGGGCACTAACAGGACCACTGCTGTTGGTACTGCCCAGGCGAGGGGAGTCGTAATCGTTGAAGCTGCAAGGCTCGATATTCCTGTCTATGAGTTTACTCCGGGACAGATCAAGCTGGCTGTAACAGGATACGGCAAAGCCGATAAGAATCAGGTCCAGCAGATGATCAAATCCTTGTTGGGTCTTGATAAGATACCCAAGCCCGATGATGCCGCTGACGCATTGGCAGTCGCTGTCTGCCTTGCCAATACGGGAACTGCCTTTGCAGGCAAGGCTGTATCTGGTTACCAGTACGGCAGATACGGTTATTCCAAACGCAATGAATTCGGTTGATCAAACAGAGGAGAAGTTTTATGTATTCATATATCAAGGGAACTTTGGAAGAAAGAGATGATAATACGATCACTGTCGAGAACGGCGGGATAGGTTATCTTATTAACATGCCTTTCGCTTTATCATCCGAACTGGGACATTTGGGTTCAGCTGTTAAAGTATATGTTTATCAGAGCGTCAAGGAGGACGACATATCTTTATTCGGCTTCAATACGCGTGATTCGAAGGACATGTTCTTAAGGCTCATAACGGTAAAC
>JAIKVV010000008.1 GCA_024685385.1 Saccharofermentans sp.
GCGTGGTTGCAGGCATAACGATCATCAATGCGTTCGTTTGTACCATGCTGAAATACGAAGTAAATAAGTAAGCCGCAGCGGGGAATCTAAAATCTGCAAGTGACAACAAATAGCGAAAATGCTATCCTTAAAAGCGGTTATATGTAACCGTCAAGACCGTTTTTGACCTAAGGAGAGCCCTATGTTATTTGTTTTAGCTCTGATCCCCGTTGTCGGGCTTTTGATGTTTATTTATTTCAACGACAAGAAGGAGAAGGAACCGATAGGCCTTCTTATCGGATTGTTCTTCGCCGGAATGGGCACGGTCGTTACCGCCATAATCGCGGAACTCATAGGTCAGCTTATACTGGGAACTGCATTCCCCGACAGTTCCGTAGTGAAGGCAGTTCTTCTTGCGATAGTCATCGTAGGTCCTGCCGAGGAATTGGGCAAATATTTCGTCATGAGGATAATCACCTGGAAGAACAGGAATTTCGATTACAGCTATGACGCGATAGTTTATGCGGTCTTTGTCTCTCTTGGTTTTGCATGCCTTGAGAATATCGAATATGTTTTCAGCAACGGTGTCGGAACGGCATTCCTGCGAATGATGACTGCCGTTCCGGGACACGCTTGCTTTGCCGTTTTCATGGGATATTTCTACGGCAAGTCCAAATATGCTCTCCTTACGGGCGAGAAGGGGAAATATGCAGGATTCACCCTTCTTTCGATATTCGTTCCCATCCTGACCCACGGTGTCTACGATGCGATCCTGATGGCAGGAAGAGCTACGGGTGTTGAGACTCTTGCCGGACTCAGCCTCATCTTGTGGATCTTCTATGTCATTGTTCTGTTTACGGTCTCCTGCATCCTCATCATCAGATCTTCGAGGAACGATTACTGCATCGTTACCTTGCCCGATAAAGTTCAGACCGTATATAAGCCTGCCGTTGTCGGAAGCTGGATATGTTCCTGCGGATCTGAAAACTACTTCAACTACTGCGCTAAGTGCGGAAGGATGCGTTCTGTCGGAAGCCTTTGGCACTGTCCTGTCTGCAGGACTTTATGCACTTTGAACTTCTGCGGCAACTGCGGATGCTCTAAGCCTTCTTCTGAAGTGAGGTCCATATAAGAAGTATCACTGCGAGGACTATTACCGGAAGACAGCCGATAAGGCCGAAGCAATTGGGCCCCAGTATAGACAGATGACCATAGCCGCTCTTTAACATGAGCATAAGAGGCAATGTGGAAGCATTCATGGATGAATGCATGAGCGATGCTATCCATATGCAGCCCGTCTTCTCGTAAAAGTAATCGATGATCACGCCGAAAGCACATAAAGCAATGCAGATCATGACAGGACCGGTTACGGGTTTTCCGAAATAATCGCCTTCGTAGAAATAATTTCCGATGATTATCAAGGGCCAATGCCATATGCCCCAGAGCGCGCCGCCTATGAGTCTCCCTGCAGCAGGCCCCAGCTTGCTTTTGAGGTAAGGATACATGACGCCCCTCCAGCCTGCTTCCTCGCCGAGGCTCGGCAGGATCTGCGATACCGGCATGAAAGTAAGAGACATTATAATTGCCGAAACAAGTAGAGAGGCAGGAGTTACACCTGCATTCTCCAGAGCCTTCACCGTCTCTGCAGGGAAGAGGGAACTTAAAGATTCCACTCCGATACCGTATGCATCCCTGTTGAAAAGGAAGAATAAGGCTGCTCCGATCCAGCTTAAGATCTGGGGTCCTATGAGGGACAGGATAAGGTGCTTGAATCCGAACCCGGGCCTCCAGCCGATCTTCTTTAAGGGAAGCCGGGATACTATTACTGCGATAAGCGGAATGAATACCGCAATGAATCTGAACAGGATGAGTCCTGCCGTGGTGTTTTGGTTCCTCATTGCTATCCCTGCGATGGTAAGGGGGATCCATCCTCCCGCAAATGAAACCGTCAAAAATACGGCGAACTTGCCGTTCGTTATCTCATTTTTATCTATCATGTTGTGCTCCCTGGATCAATTGCCGCCCTTGCTGATCTTGGAATGCTTCCATTCGGCAAACTTTGAGAATGTGTCGCCTGTTACGAAAATGCCCAGTATCAGCATTCCGAACATTATCCCGAGGCATACGCCCTGAATGAAGTCAAACAGGGGTGACGGGTTTTCGGAAGCCAGGAATATTCCTATCAGATAGATCACTCCGCAAACCGTTGCTCCCGCGAACATCAACTGAAATCTCTTATAAATCTTCTTCATGTGGTCGTCAGTATAATCTGCCGCCATCATCATTGTTTCCTTAAGATCTTTTTCCATAGTCTCGTTTTTCCTCTCGCCGTTAAATATTTCCCTCATATCGACATCGTAAAGATCTGCAAGTTCGACCAGGATGGAAAGGTCCGGAAGGTTGGCTCCCGTTTCCCATCTTGAGACTGTCCTTCTGGTGACGTTCATCTTATCTGCAAGTTCCTCCTGAGTAAGATTCTTGTCTTTCCGGAGTGCCTTAAGAAATTCTCCGATCTTCTGCTGATCCATGTTGCTGCCTCCTTGAGTGATGGCTTGAGTCTAGCGGAAACGCTTTTCGGAAAACAGGACACAAAACGAGCAAATGCCCTGTTTCCGGGAATGGGACAGCGTGTGTCCCATGACTTTGAATACTATATTACTATGAAAACCGGTTGTTTAGATGCGATTCTTTTCGAAAACTATTGACTTTTTCCGTGAAAGTTGTATACTTTGTATTACAACAACTAATACAAAACCGTTCGAATGGAAGAAGGGAGTGACAAAGATGGATAAGAAGAAAGTAATCGCATACACACTGCTGACGCTCGGAATAGCATGGGCGATCGAAATTGTTGCATCGCTTGTAAAGGTCTATAACCCGGGATCTTTAGGAGCAGTTGTATTTCCGGCAGGTCTTGCCGCATGCATGTTCGTGCCCCTCATCGTAACGATCATCCTGAAGACCGGTGTTAAGAAAATAGGCTGGAAGCCGAAGCTCAAGGGAAATGTCAGATGGATCTTCTTTGCGGTCCTGATGCCGATGGTATTTACCATATTGGGTTTCCTGGCCTTCTTCATGATCCGCCCCGACCTCTTTAAGCTTGACGGATCTTATTTGCTGATAGAGGTCAAAGATCAAGGCCTTGACCCGGTTGAATACAAGAAGGCTTTGGACCAGTCGGGCCTTTCCATGGAGATGATGGCATTGATCTCAACGATCCAGTGCATTACTTATGCGCCTTTCATCAACATGTTTTTGGCGATAGGTGAAGAAGCAGGCTGGAGAGGTTTCCTTTATCCCGAACTTAAAAAGAGATTTTCAAGACCTTTAACATGGGTAATCGGAGGCATTATCTGGGCAGCTTTCCATTTCCCTGCAATGCTTATCGCAGGATATGAATACGGTTCGGACTACATAGGTGCTCCAATCCTGGGACTTGTCACTTTCACGCTGACCTGCATCATCTGGGGAATGTTCTGTGAGATCATATACGATAAGACAAAGTGCATCTGGTTTCCGGCGCTTTTCCATGGCGGGATCAACGCATCTGCTACAATGTACCGGATGGTCCTGGACGGCGCCAAGGCCGATGAAATTTCTAAGCTCATGGTCTTCGGACCTGCGCCTCACGGCTTGATAAGCTTTATCCCGACACTCATTATCGCAGTGGTCGTGGCCGTGATCGTGCTTAAAGAAGACAAGAAGAAAAACATTGCCGCCTTATCCCGATGAAGGAGGATTGAAAAATATGGTCATAAAGATAGATGAATATTCTGATGTGCCCATATATATGCAGATCAGAAATCAGATAGTCATGGGGATCTCCTCCGGCGAACTCAAAGCCGGGGAGCAGCTCCCGACCGTAAGAGCTCTTGCTTTGGAGATCGGCATAAATTCCATGACTGTAAGCAAGACCTATCAGATCTTAAAGAGTGAAGGCTACATCATGACTGACCGCAAGAACGGCGCCCGAGTTAGGATGACGATAGAAAAATCGGGTGTGATATCCGATGAGAACAAGAATGAATTAAGAAGGATAGTGTCTGAATCAAGGCTTTCCGGAGTTGCGCCCGAAGAGATACATAAACTCATTGATGATTATTATTCCGGAAAGATCTGATGATAAAGACAAAGATATCAAGAGGTTAAGAAAATGGATTATTTTGGAGATATTACTTTACTGGTGATAATGGTTCCGACCTTGCTGGTCATGTTCTTCTATGAATATCCGGCAAGATGGCAGGATAGGAAATTCATCTTCGGCGTAAGGAACCGCGAGGAATTTAAGGAAGAAAAAGCATCGGCTCAGGTAACGAAGATCGTTTCCGGAACGAGGAAACAGGCTCTCATCATCATGATAGCTTCATTCGTCCTGATGGGACTCATCATGCTGATACCGGACGCAACGGTCCGAATGTCCTTGTGGATGCTGTTCATCCTGGCAGATCTCGTCCTGTTTTCGATCCCTTTCATGAGATCAAATCTCGAGATGAAGAGCCTCAAGAGGGAGATCGGCATCAATTCAAATGCAGGCACCATATATACCGATCTTAAGGCAGCCGGATCGATCCGCGCCTTAAAGCCCGCTTTGATCATCATCCCGAACCTCATCACTCTTGCTGTCTTTATCCTGTCTCTTCTTCATGATCTGGGGATCATTCCGGGAGGAACTGACGCTTCTTCTTTCGCCTTGACAGGCATGTCGGGATCTTTCCTTTCAATAGGCCTCATCCTGGTGCCCGTCGCATTCCTCATGGACCGTCTCCGCAATGAAGTGATCTCATCTGACAGCGATACAAACAATAACTACAACAGAGCAAAGAAAAAAGCATTCGCGGACATGTTCGTTGCCATGAGCTGGATCAACGCGTTAGTCGTCATACTCTATGCGCTTCTCCTCTTATTCATGAACAGTGACATAGTGCTCGTAATCCAGATCATGGTCTATATGTTCCTTCTCATGGCAGCTCTTGCATTATTTGCAAAGAAAACAGTTGCCATCGACAAGCGTTACCGCAACGAGACCACGATAGATGTAGACGATGACGATAAGTGGATCTTAGGTTCCATCTACTATAATCCTGAAGACAGAAGACTTAATGTCGCTAAGAGGATGGGCATAGGCGGCACCATCAATATCGGCCATCCCGCAGGAAAGGCGATCACGATCGTGATGGGCATTTTCCTTGTAACGGCAGTGGCATCCGTAATACTGATCAGCGTCTTCGCAAAGACCGGAATGAAAGTAACGGTACAAAACGACACCCTGGTCTGCAATCAGGTCATCGACTACTATAAGGTTCCTTTGGATGATATCAAAGACCCTGAGCTTTGTGAGATGAAGTCGGGATTCCACCTTTCAAGACAGGTCGGAATAGGAATGGATCCGGTATTCATCGGAACGTTCATCGTAAATGATGAATCAGGCTGCAATACTTTCCTCAACATGAAGTCAGACCTTTATGTGAGGTTTGAAGCGAATGGAGTCACATACTGCATAAGCGGCAATTCATCAAGCGAGACCGAGGAGATCTTCGGAAAGCTGGAAGCGGCAAAGAAGTGATCACAAGACCCAGTCAAGGCGTTTCCTGAATGTAACGCGCTTGCTGCCTTTAACGATCGAACCGATCTCATAGCAGTCGTGGAATTTATTGATGTGATCCATAACCTGCTTTTTGTCCTTATCGGGAACGACCAAAATGAGACCTGCGCCCATGTTGAAGGTGTTGAGCATCTCCTGATCGCTTATGTTGCCTTTATCCTTGATGAATCCGAACACTGGAAGGATACGGATCTTCGAAAGATCTATCGAGGCGCAGAGCCCTTCGGGTATGACACGGCCAAGATTCCCTTCGATCCCGCCGCCCGTTATGTGGGCCATGGCATTTATCTTGTCTTTTCCGAAAAGATCTCTCACCGACTTATAGTAGGGGGTATGGGCTTTCATTATCTCTTCGATGAAGGTTGAAGAGCCGATCTTCTCGAGCTTGATCTGGGGCATCTTATCAATGAGCATCCTCACAAGCGAATAACCGTTGGTGTGAAGGCCGTTGGATGCGACTGCTATTACCGCATCGCCTTCCTTAACTTTCGATCCGTCAATGATGTTCTTCTTCTCGACTATGCCTGCGATCGAAGACGTCAGGACATATACTCCGGGATCGACGACTGAAGGCTGTATGGATGTTTCTCCGCCGACCAAAGAGCAGTCATTCTCCCTGCATGCATCGGAAACGCCCTTGACAAGAGAACTGATGGTCGATTTTTCGGCTTTGCCGCAAACGATGGTATCAAGGACCGCGAGAGGCCTTGCACCCATAACTATGATGTCGTTGACAAGGTGGTTTATCATGTCGTGACAGATGGATTCAGTATATCCGTATTCCATTGCGAGTTTCTGCTTGGAACCCGGCTCTTCAGACTTAAGCACGAGAACGGGTTCTTTTATTTCGGGGAAATCCAGATCGTAAAGGGAAGCGAAGGGTCCCAATCCGTTAAGGACGCGCCTGTCCTTTGTGACCAGATGTTTTTTCATCTCTGATTTGATCGAGTCCGTATAGGCAATATCGACTCCTGCCTTGCTGTAGGATAAGCCGTCCGGATCCTTTTCGTTCCCCGAGAGGAGTTCGTCGACCGTTACCCCCAGGATCCTGGCGAGGTCGGACAGGATCTCCACATTGGGATAAGCCTTGCCTGTTTCCCATTTTGAGACCGACTGGAAGGACACGTTCAGCTTCCCTGCAAGTTCGCTCTGGGTAATGCCCAATTCTTTACGTTTTCCGCTGATGAAAGAACCTACTTTATAACTGTCAGGCATGGCATCTTACCTCCCTTTGATGCCTTAATTCTATAATGTTTCCTTTCGCCGAATCAATAACATTTACGTGGAGTGGGAACAAAAGATTCAACCTGTGGTTTAGTTCTTATACTGAGGATCAGAAAAAGGTTTATGCCGGTTGTTGCCATTTTATGTCTGGTTTGATTCCCTCAATCTATTGCGAACCTGATCATAAGTCATATCAAAAGTAATCATATCTGTGCCTATAAAAGGAATAATCGATTGTGTAATACTCATTACCAATACCTACAAAAATAAGTTTTGCTTTCTCTTTACCGTCAGTTTTATAATCTTAGCAGAGATTTTATCTTTAAACATATTTGAGTATGACAAATCGGAGTTTGTCGTGATGGCAAGTTATCCCGGGAATAAGACAAAGGCAGTTGCTGCAGAAGGCTGTGTTTACGGAGGTGCGGTTTATGCCGGATTTTTATGGGATTGATGTAGATGAGCTGTTAAGAATAAAAGGG
>JAIKVV010000043.1 GCA_024685385.1 Saccharofermentans sp.
ATGATCGATACTTCCATCAGCACCACTTTTAAAGACAGGAACTATACGGTAGATGATCTTGCCTTAAGGATAACTGACGAACTTAATGTCAGGCAGGGGAATTACATGCTCTTCTTCCCTTCTTTTGATTACATGGACAAGGTCTGCAAGAGGATACAGACGATCTTTGAGTCCAAAAGCAAGGAAGATAATATATCCAGAAAACTGATAATTCAGATACCCGATATGACCCAGCTGGAAAAGGATTCTTTCCTTGCCAACTTTGATAAGCCTTCAGACGGTCTGCTTTTGGCATGTTGTGTCCTTGGAGGGCATTTTGCGGAAGGGATCGATCTTGTCGGCGAAAAACTTAAAGGCGTGATCATCGTAGGTGTCGGGATCCCCACGGTTACAGGCGAACGCCAGGTCCTCTGTAATTACTACAACGAAAGATTCGGCGACGGCTATGCATTTGCATACAGATTCCCAGGCTGGGAGAAAGTGCTTCAGGCGGCAGGCAGGGTCATAAGGACTGAAGATGACACGGGATTTGCACTCCTTATCGATTCCAGGCTCTCAAGGCCGGAATATGTCATGCTGTATCCGGAGCACTGGAAAATATAAGGATCAGATCTTTTTATCCAGGATATCAAGAGCCTTATATTCCTTATCAAACTGAAAACCCATATATGCCGTAGTAAAATCCTTCAGATCCGAAAGGACCTTTGCTGATCCCTTAGCGGTAAAAAGTTTCTTGATATCACATGTCGAAAAGTGATTTAAAGCACTTATCTCAGTACCTGTAAGGTTTCCGGATCCCTTATGCAAGGATCCGTCAGACAGGCTTATATCGTAGTTTACGGAGCTTTCTATATCCATGTTATCGTATATGATCGTATGCCCGGCATAAGTCAGGAGCCTCCAGTTAAATGCCGAATAGATCAAAAGATAATCATCGGGTCTTTGGGCCAGAGCATAATAGGCATAAACTGCAAGTTCATAATACTTATGGACGTTTTCGAAAGTGTCAAAAGACAGATCTATCAGGCAATCTGCTATATGAGCTGCCGTTACGAGCGTTGAAAGATGATTCAAGATGTCACTGTTGTTTTCGATTATGGAAGCTTCCTTGAGATAATAAAAGCCGTGGGATACGGTAATGACCATATCACAGAGTATATAAGGGATGGTAAAAGCGGCATTTCTGCTGCCCTGCTTGGCTGAACCTTTGACACAGACGCGGATAACCCCTTTATCGGATGTAAGCACTGTCAGGAGCTTGTCCTTTTCTTTGAAATCCGAGGAGGATAAAACTATCCCTTTGCAATTGAAACTGCTCATAATGATATAAATGTAAAATCAGTCTTCTTTATCTTTTGAAAGACCGAATTCCTTTAAATAGGATTCATTGTTCTTCCATTCGGAACGGACTTTTACAAAGAGTTCGAGATATACTTTGCAGTCCAGCATCCTTTCAATGTTGATCCTGGCTGAAGTGCCGATCCTCTTGATCATGCGGCCGTTCTTTCCGATTATGATCGATTTATGAGAATCCCTGTCACATATGACGGAAGCTTCGATAACGACCAGATCGCGGTCATCCGAATCAGGATCAATTGGTTCTCCGTCAAATCTTTCATCAAATCTGGTGATCTCAACGGCAACGCCGTGCGGGATCTCCTGATTTGTATAGTGAAGGAGCTGTTCTCTTATAAGTTCAGAAGCGATCTCCCTTTCGGTCTGATCGGTCATATATTGGGAATCATAAAGTCTGGGTCCCTCAGGCAGATTATCTGCGATTATCTTAAGAAGTTCTTCAACATTATCTCCTGTCTTTGCAGATATCGGTATTATGTCGGTAAAATCATATAAACCTGAATAATTGGCGATAACGGGAAGTATTCCGTTTCCTGAGACCTCATCAGATTTGTTAATGGCAAGGATAACTTTCTTGTTGTTTTCCCTGCATCTTTCAATGATCTCTTTTTCGATGTTCCCGGGAGTATTAAACCTGCCGTCTGCCATCAATACGACTACATCAGCCGAGGACGCGCTCTTGAAAGACTTATCGACCATGATCTCACCCATAAGCGATTCGGGCTTATGCACACCTGGCGTATCAACGAATATGATCTGCTCGTCTTCAGTATTGTATATGGAAAGGATCCTGGTCCTGGTCGTCTGCGGTTTATGAGAAACAATGGCGACTTTCATTCCGGTTATGTAATTGATCAAAGTTGATTTGCCTGAATTGGGTCTTCCGAGCAGAGCAGCATATCCGCAATGTTTGCAGGGGCTTCCGGCAGGAAATTCAGGCGCATCTTCGAAAAGTTCATTTGCCGACACATATTCGATCTCATCATCCGTTGCATATCCGATATCGACCATCAAACGTTTCTGAAGATCTGTCATCTTCTTTTCGTCTGCTTCATTCATATGATCGTATCCTGTAAGATGCAGGAATGAATGGACTGCAAGGAACAAGATCTCACGGACAAGTGAATGACCATATTCTTCAGCCTGACTTACGGCTTTTTGAACACAGATAAGAACATCACCCAGGAAAAAGGATTTATTCCCTTCTTCGTCATATTCATAATCGATGTCGCCTGAGATAAGTTTGCCGTCTCTTACGTCCTGAAAAGGAAAAGACAAAACATCGGTTACTTTGTCAATATCCCTTTGTTCACGATTAACATCTTGTATGGTTTCTTCATCACAAAACGTGATCATCATATATGCAGAAGAAAGGTCAAAAGATGCATATTTGCCTGATCCGGCAGCGCTTTCAAACTTGCTTAAGCCCGCTTTTACTGAATCAAGCGTTTCCTTATCAAGAAATTCTTCTATTGATGTTGTTTTGATAATCATTTGGGATACTGAATCCTTTCGTGCATTGCGCCGGCATATACCTGACGGAAAGCGATAATGATCTTCTCGATGTCATCGAAGGAAAGACCGGAATTGATAAGCTGATCCTGATCGATCTTGCCTCTTACAAGGTCTCTTATTACTTCTTCGCACTTGTTGATATCATCAATCTTCATGGATCTGATGGCAGCTTCACAAGTATCGGCAAGCATAACGACACCTGATTCTTTAGAAGAAGGAACGTGACCTTTATATCTGAAATTATCCAAAGAAGGCATTTCCATGCCGTTTGCTTTGGCTTCATCGCAGGCTTTCCTGTAAAAATATGCAGGATAAGTCGTACCGTGATGCTCGTCAATGATCTTAATGATGGCTTCAGGCAGTCTGTACTTTCTCGCAAGTTTTATTCCCACTTCGGGGTGACTTGTAATGATCCTGACGCTTTCCATTACGGATATTGAATCGTGCGGGTTGGCCATATCGGTCTGATTCTCCGTAAAATATGTAGGATCTTCGAGTTTGCCTATGTCGTGATAATAGCATGCAACTTTGCACAGGAGCGAATCAGCACCGATCGCATCAGCAGCTGCATCGGCAAGATTGGAAACCATGATAGAGTGCTGATAGGTACCTGAAGCCTCAAAGAAAAGCCTTTTAAGCAAAGGATGTCCTGGCTGGGACAATTCTATGAGCCTGACAGGAGAAGCAGAATTGCTTATAAGCTCATAAATGGGCGTAAGACCGATCGCAAGGACAAGAGAGAAAATCGAACTTATAGAAACATAGATAATGCTGTTGATATATTCGGATCTGGTTGAACCATGGAAGAAATTGAAGATCAGCGAACCTGAAAGCGATATCAGGAAAGGAATTATGATGATCAGAGCAGATGAAGAAGCCCTGTCCCTCCTTCCTGCTATTGTCGAACAGACGAGTATCGTAATTCCCATTACAAAGAGCAGCTCAATATTAAAGTAATAGATAGGCCATACAATGAGAAGGTTCATGTATGACAGGATGATGCTCTCGGATACGCCGAGATAAGTGGCGCATATAACCGTAAAGAACAGAACGAAAGCAAGCAGTCCAGAAAAACGGGATGCATAGAAAGCAGCTGCAACGGGAAGCACGAAAGTTATGTTCAGAAGAAGATCGATCTTGAATTCCCTCTTCTTTTTCTTGCCGAAAGATCTGGTAAAAAGGAATCCTACCAGAGCGATTATCAAGGTATAGAGCAAAGCTCTCAAGAATATGATGAGGTCGAACGAAGAGTCACGGATAAGTTCAAGATTGACCATCATATTATAAGCATGTTCTGTAACGACATCGCCCGAAGACAATATCTTGGTACCCTTTTCAACTATGACGGGATTGGCAAGAACATCAGAATAAGCTATATCCGCCGCTTCGTTGGTAGCCGTGGAATCAAAGATGCTGTTAGGCTGCAAGATGACCTTCAGGATGTTCTTAAGCGAATCGGCATATGAACTGTAAAAGGGATTGGACTGTTTGAATTTTTCGATCTGACCTTCTATCGCCTTGCCGATCTCGGATTCATCAACATCTTCTTCCATGATAAGTTCGACGATCGATATGCCTTTATCACGCATATAACTGTAAGTGGAATCAGACATGTTAAGGAAAACGGAGAGGTCTGCCCCTGCAAAATCAACGCCAAGGGAATTATAGATATTGCTCTTAAGCGTATTCAGATCGGTAACGGTTGAAACCGCGCTGCCCTTCTGTTCTCTTATCTGAGACGTGAGATCAAAGAAAGTAGTTGTATCCTTGACATTCTTCTCGGAAATATCGGATGATCTGACAAAGATCGAAGGCACGGAATTGCGCGCAAGAACGGCCTGATGCTCTGTCTCATAGGAATCGGTAAATGTTTTGGAGGCATAAATGTCTGTATCTGCAACTGAACCTACGGAATAGTTATAGCTTTCGGGAAGAGATCCGAGAAAAAGGAAAACGACACAAAGGACCATATTGGTCAAATATGTGATGATCTTAAGTATCTTGCTGAGTTTTGGTCTGTTATTCATAATCATTCCCTCTTAGTATCATCTCTGTCATAAGCCTCAACGATCTTCTTGACAAGACTGTTGCGGACGATATCGGAATTATCCATTTCTACTATCGCTATATCATCTACCCCTCTTAATATCCTGATCGCATCCCTTAATCCCGAAATGCCACCCTTGGGAAGATCCACCTGAGTAAAATCGCCGGCAACACAGGCTTTGCAATTAATGCCGAGTCTCGTAAGGAACATCTTCATTTGTTCAGGAGTGGTATTCTGCGCTTCATCAAGAAGGACAAATGAATCGTCAAGATTTCTTCCTCTCATAAAAGCAAGCGGAGATACTTCGATTATCCCCTTCTCATAATATCTGTCGAAGCCTTCCCTGCCGAGCAGGATCTGGAGAGCATCATAGATGGGTCTCATATAAGGGTCGACCTTTTCTTCGATATCTCCGGGAAGAAAGCCAAGTCTCTCGCCTGCTTCTATCGCTGGTCTGGTAAGGATGATCCTGGAAACCTGTCTGGATTTCAATGCCTTGACGGCACAGGCAACACCGAGAAAAGTCTTGCCGCATCCTGCAGGGCCGGAAGCCAGAACAAGCGGATATCTCTCAAGAGCATCGATATAGAACTTCTGCCCCAATGTACGGGCAGTGATCTTATTGCCTGTGGGAGTTATATAGAAGATCTCATCCTTGACATTCATGAATTCATCGATCTTGCCTTGTCTTGCAAGAGCAACGAGATAATCAACCATAAAAGGGCTGATGTCTTCAGTTTCAGATGAAGCAAGCAAAGCTGAGATAACGGTCTTGGAACGGTGGATATCAAGTGATGAATCGCCGGACAACATGATCATGTCGCCGTCAGTGTCAGCTGAGATCTTGAAAGAATCAGCTATCTTAGATAAATAACCGGCAATGTTTACGGCGCCGTTACCGCTCACTGTAATAGTCTCAGTCACCAGATAACCCCGCTAATGAATTACTGCATTAATTATAATATAAAAAGCGAAATATCAACAGAAATGATGATCAGAGAGGCGTCAACTTTTCGAGAAGGTCACTATAATAAGACGGAACATCACAGGAAAAGCGCAAAACTTCACTAGTTGAGGGATGAACAAACTCTATCGATTCACTGTGAAGAGCCTGTCCTGCAAGTCCGAACCTGTTGCGGCGGCTTCCGTATACAGGGTCCCCAACGACAGGATGACCGATGTAATTCATATGCACTCTGATCTGATGAGTCCTGCCTGTTTCGAGTTTAAGTCTTAAGTCTGTTGCTTCAGCATATCTTCCAATGACAGTAAAATGTGTAACTGATGGTTTGCCGTCAGCTTTTACGGTCATCTTCCTTCTGTCATTGGCGGATCTTGCTATGGGCGCATCAACGGTTCCGTTATCGGGACCCACCACGCCTGCGACTATTGCTCTATATTCCCTTACAACCTCATGCCTGGTCATCATGTCGGCTATTGCAAGATGAGTATCGTTATTCTTTACGACCAGCATTAAACCGGATGTATCTTTATCTATTCGGTGAACAATTCCGGGACGAATGACGCCGTTAATATCAGACAGATTATCTCCACAGTGTGCAATGAGCGCATTAACGAGCGTCATATCCTTATGACCTGCACCGGGATGCACGACAAGCCCCTGGGGTTTATTGATAACGATCAGATCATCGTCCTCATAGACTATGTCCAAAGGTATCTCCTGGGCTTCATTATCAGTCTGAACGGGATCAGGGATATCCACCAAGACCTTCATTCCGGGAATCAGCTTTATGCCGGATTTGAATGCAACCTCACCGTCGATCGTAACATTGCCCGAATCGATGAGATTCTTGTAATATGAACGCGAATAAGAATCATCCTGAAGGCTTATGAACAGATCAAGCCTCACATCTCTATATTCTTCCGGAACGATATATTCTTTGATCATTTTTTGTTCTTCCTGATCGAATTGATGAAACCGTCGAAATATTTATTTGCGAAAACGCCGGCAGATATGATGATTATCGTACCGCATACGGCGCATATATCCGCAAAATTGAAGATCGGAAATGTGTAGCTTCCGAAATCAAATCTCAAGAAATCAATGACATGTCCGAGTCTTATCCTGTCGATAAGATTGCCGAATGCGCCGGCTGAAAGAAGGCTTAACGCAAAACTCATGATCTTATAACCGTTGCCTGCCGTATAGATCATAAGGGCGAAAAGCGCAAGACCCATAATAATTGAAAACGCGCTGAGAACATAAATGCCCCAGGACTTGTCAGCAAGAAAACTGAATGCGCTTCCCGTGTTAACTACATGATGCAACGAGAAAAAGCCGGGAATTACATCATGCTTCTGACCAAACTCGAGATTTAGACTTATCAAATATTTGCTTATGATATCAATGACTATGAGAACAGCAACAACTGCAATCCATATTACAGTCATCAATATCCTGTTTTTCTTCTTTTCTTCCATGTTTTTCTCCCTTATTCAAACTCCCGGAATCTTTTTATGGATGTGCATTTTCCGGAATCATCCGTATCGATTATAACACCTGATGCAAAGCCGGGCCCTTCAGCGGCTTCATATCTGACTGGCAGTTTATCCACAAGACGGGATAATGAAACGCCAATATCCATTCCCAGTACGGAATCACAAGCACCGCACATGCCTGCATCAGTAATAAAGGCTGTCCCGTTAGGCAAGACTTCCTCATCAGCAGTCTGAACATGGGTATGTGTTCCTATCACGGCCGTTACCCTGCCGTCAAGATAATAACCCATAGCCTTCTTCTCGGATGTAACCTCAGCATGGAAATCCAAAAGGATGCCGTCAACATCATTTTCTTCCTTTATCAAGTCTATCAGCTTATCAGCGCATTTAAACGGATTATCACAAAATACGCCTGTTTCTATCTGACCCAGAAGGTTCATGACCGCCAGTTTATATCCGTTATTTGAGAGAATACAATAATCTTTGCCGGGCCAGTCGGGATTGACATTGGCAGGTCTTGCTATCTTATCGAACTCCTTAATGTGCCCGAAGAATTCCCTGTTGGAAAAAGAGTGATTGCCAAGGGTTACGCAATCAACGCCGAGATCAAAAAGATCTTTGGCTATCTTGGATGTAATGCCGAGACCTGCAGCGGAATTTTCGGCATTAACGATGAAAAAATCGGGATTATATGCGGATCTAAGGTCCGGATAGACCGTTTCAAACGTTCTTCTGCCTGAATGACCGACTATGTCACCGGCGAATAAGATCCTCATTTTTCATCTCCTTCCAATAAATAGAAATTCACCGAATAATACCATAAAACAAGGCAAAGATAAAGGCTGCCCGGATAGGACAGCCTTTACTGATTGGTGGTTAATCTTCTAACAAACCGATCTCATGATTGTGATGAATATGATTCATCGATCGTTCCTGTGTTACTTAGCGAAATCCGATACCCTTGTCTCACGGATCATATTGACTTTGATCTCACCGGGATAGTCCAATTCATCCTCGATGCGCTTACAGATCTTATGAGCTATGAGAGTCATATCGTCATCTGAAACCTTATCCGGTTCAACAATGACCCTGATCTCTCTACCCGCCTGAATAGCAAAACATTTCTCAACGCCCTCAAAATCGGATGCGATCTCTTCAAGTTTCTCGATACGCTTGATATAAGTCTCGAGATTCTCTCTTCTTGCACCCGGCCTCGCAGCTGAAATGGCATCAGCTGCAGCTACGAGGACTGCGACGGGAGTCTGAGGATCCACATCACCGTGATGTGCCTCAACTGCATTTATGATCTCGTTGGATTCATGGTATTTCTTGGCTATGTCGACACCAAGCTGAACATGTGAACCATCCTGTTCAAAGTCGACAGCCTTACCGATATCGTGAAGCAAACCCGCTCTTTTTGCGAAGTTGACATCCAATCCCAGCTCAGCAGCCATCATTCCCGCGATAAGAGAAACCTCAATAGAATGCTGCAAAACATTCTGTCCGAAGCTTGTACGATACTTTAAACGTCCCAAAGTCTTGATAAGTTCGGGATGCAGATTGATAACACCCGTATCGTAAGCGGCCTTCTCGCCTTCCTGCTTGATTACCTGGGATATCTCTTTCTTGGCTTTGTTTACCATCTCTTCAATCCTTGCCGGATGGATCCTGCCGTCAACTACGAGTTTCTCGATAGCCAGTCTTGCTATCTCACGGCGTATGGGATCAAATGATGAAATGATGATAGCTTCAGGTGTGTCGTCGATAATAAGATCAACACCCGTGATAGTCTCGATGGCACGTATGTTACGTCCTTCACGGCCAATGATACGGCCTTTCATCTCGTCATTCGGCAGATTTACTACTGACACGGTAACTTCAGAAACATAGTCGGACGCATATCTCTGAATGCAGGATACGATGATGTCCTTACTTACTCTGTCCGCCTCTGCTTTTGTCTTCTCCACCATCTGCTTGAGCATTGTAGCCATATCATGACTGTATTCACGCTCAGCTGCTTCCATAACAAGGGTCCTTGCATCTGCAATGGAAAGTCCTGATACTTTCTCCAGTTCAACCTGCTTACGCGCTTCCAGATCTTTCACCCGAAGTTCATGTTCGGATACAGAAGCCAGCTTACGGTCGATCTCCTCTTGTTTGCGTTCGGTGTTTGCTTGAATCCGGTTGATATTCTCTTCCTTCTGTTCAAGTCTGTTGCGTTCCTTATTGATCTCACTCTTTCTCTCTCGGGCATCTTTCTCCAATTCGGATTTTGCCTTAGTGATCTCTTCCTTGGCCTGCAACAATAACTCGCGCTTGTCGCTCTCGGCTTGCTTGCGGGCATTTTCCACAAGCTTGTCATTCTCTTCGGACTGCTTGACAGCATTCTCTTCCAATTCCAGCTGTTTCTTCGATAAACCTTTTTTGAAAAAAAGAAAAGTTATTAACCATCCGAGAAGAATGCCGACTATAAGTGCAACACAAGCAACGATTAGTCTGATTATAGAATCATCCACGTCGGTACTCACCTCCAAATATTTAGTTGTCAAAGATCAATTGATAAATGGCTCTGACAAGCCATTTGTTATTGTATAAATAAATATA
>JAIKVV010000069.1 GCA_024685385.1 Saccharofermentans sp.
CAATAAAAAAGAGTCGCCTCGGCATTGACGACTCTCTTTGTTGACTGTTATTCGGTTATCTGACGATAACCTCCTCCAAACTTGAAAAAACCTTAGAAAAAAACTAATCCGGAGGAGATACCATCGTGCGATCCGCGGGACATGAGGCCCATTACGGATCGATCTTCAGTCTGTCCCATCGGAATCACCTCCTCCTTATTTCAAACTCAATATATTCAAGCGGGTACTAACTTGATAGCTTTATTATAGACCAGCCCCCTGTAAATGGCTTGAACAAACGATTAATAATATGTGTAAGTCTTGCCACGATTGTGTGCAGATTGTGTCATTACAAAAAGATTACTTCCCTTCAATGCTATAATCCAATCAGAGCCCTCATAAGGAGTTTTTATGAAGATAGTCATCGCCATGGATTCTTTTAAAGGAAGCCTCACATCGATCGAGGCAGGAAATGCCGTAAGAGACGGCATCCTTATGTCGCACCCTGATCCGGACATAAGAGTCTTTCCGACGGCAGACGGCGGCGAAGGGACCATAGATGCCATCGCTCCATTCATCAACTGCGAAAAGCATGATCTGAAAGTATCAGGTCCCCTGGGTGAACCGGTCGATTCATACTATCTCTTTTCGAAGGAAGAAAAGACTGCATATGTCGAGATGGCAAAAGCATCAGGTCTGACGCTTATAAGTCCCGAAAAATATAACCCTTACGAAGCGACAACATTCGGAACGGGCGAACTCATAAAAGATGCCATAAAAGAAGGCGCAGAAAGGATCGTTGTCTTCCTCGGCGGCAGCGCCACCAACGACGGCGGCGCGGGAATGCTGCAGGCTTTGGGATGCAAGTTATCGGATAAATACGGTAATGAGATAGGGCGCGGCGCGACAGGACTGGCTGATCTCGCATCGTTAGAAATTTCCGGCATCATGGGGCGCGGGATTGACTTCATCGCAGCAACGGATGTCATCAATCCTTTGTGCGGAACAGAAGGCGCAAGTTATGTTTATGGGCCTCAAAAAGGCGCAAGTCCGGACATGCTTCCGAAACTTGATTCGATCCTCAGATCCTTTGCGGACATCTCAGCTTTTGATCCGAATGAAAAAGGAACGGGCGCTGCAGGCGGTACGAGTTTTGCTCTCATGAACTATCTCGGCGCAAAGCTTGAATCAGGCGCCGACATTGTAACAAAGATCACGGGACTGGAAGATGCGATCCGCAATGCTGATATCGTGATCACGGGAGAAGGCAGGATCGATTCCCAGACCCTTAACGGCAAGGCTCCCGTAAAGATAATGAAGACTGCAAAGCAATATGGAAAGAAAGCAATTGCTGTCTGCGGGATAACGGGAGACGGATGGGAAGAATGCCTTAAGGCCGGCTTTGACCGCATCGTTCCGCTCACAGAAGCTTCGATGGATAAAGATAAAGCAATAAAGAGCGTAATAAAAACAGCAGCAAATCTCTTTGCATAGAAAAGACCGCCCCGGAGGGCGGTCTGTTCATCTCAGTCTTTCAGCTGATCAGCCTTTACCGTTTACGAACTTGTCGTACTTATAAAGGAATGTAACCATCTGACGTCTTGCGCACTTACCTGAAGGCTTGAAGGTTCCGTCTTTGTAACCTGCAACGATCTTCTGATTGGATGCCCAGATAACTGCTTCGTAGTAGTACTGTCCCTTCTTAACATCGGAGAAAGGATTCTTTGCATCACCTATTGCGGGCTTTCCTGCCATTCTCCAGAGGAATGTAACCGTCTGGGCTCTCGTACATACGCCGGCAGGTCCGAACTTGGTCTTGGATGTACCTGTCGTGATGCCCTGCTCTACCGCCCAGAGAACTGCATTGTAGTAGTAGTCACTCTTCTTGATGTCAGTAAATGCAGTCGTCGTTGACTTCGGCTTGGGGCTGCCGTTGAGCCTCCAGAGGAAGGTAACCATCTGAGCTCTCGTACAGTCATTGTCAGGCTTGAACTTGGTCTGTTTGTCGTAACCCTTGACTACGCCCAGTCCGGACAGATAGTAGGTAGGCTCATACCAGAAATCAGAGGACTTGATAACGTCCTTATAGAGTACCTGGATGGTGAAAGTCTTGGTCTCACCCTTATACTTGTAGGTAATGGTGGCAGAACCGGCCTGCTTGCCTGTGATCTTGCCGTTGCTGTCGACCGTGGCGATAGTCTTGTCGGAAGAACTCCAATCCGTTGCATCTTTGACATTAGATTCAAAAGTCTTGCTGCATGCGACGGATGCAGTAACGATCTTAAAGGTCTTTGTTATGGAATGCTTATACTTTCCGACACCGGTAATGGTGAGGGAAGCTGTTCCGACCTTGTCGTTATCCTTGAGTTCACCGGTAAATTCTTCCTTACCTTTAAGCTGTGTGCCGTTCAATACTACGGAGATATTGGGGTGTACGGGAATACCGACATAAGGATATTCCTTAAATTCGAAAGCGACAGTGGCTTTCTTGATCGAAGTCTTTGAAGTATCTTCAGCGATCTTTACGGTAATGCACTTTGCTGCACTGTCACTGTAATTTGAATCTCCTTCTGCCTTATACCAGACATAGTATGTACCGAAGTCTTTTCCTGTCGGAATGTCGGTTGACCAGCCGGACTTGGGAGCTGTCTTGGAATCCTTGCCGAGAGCGTACTTCAAGGTACCGTTCTTTGCTGTACCTGCACTGACGAGTGCCAGATCTGTGCCGTTTTCCTTAAGGCCGGTCTTAGCGGCGGGAGCCTTGGATACTTCTGCCTGACCCTTGGCGATCTTGACGGTAATGCACTTAGCTGCAATGCCGGTGATGTTGTCATCGCCTTCAACCTTGTACCATACATAGTATGTGCCTGCATCCTTGCCTGCAGGAACTGCCGTTCCCCAGCCGGATGTGGGGGCCGTCTTGGAATCCTTGCCTGCTGCATACATCAAAGTGCCTGCAGTTGCAGTTCCCTGATCTACAAGAGCCTGATCCTTGCCGGTATATGTAAGAGTCTTTTGGGCAGGTGTCTTCGAAAGAGTTGCAGTTGCCTTTGCGATCTTTACGCTGACACATGCGGGAGCAACACCGTTATAGTTATCTCCGCCTTCAACCTTATACCAGACATAATATGTTCCTGCATTCTTGCCTGTAGGGATTGTTGTTCCCCAGCCGGATGCGGGAGCCGTCTTGGAATCGGTTCCGAGAGCGTACTGCAACGTGCCGTTCTTAGCCGTTCCTGCTTCAACGAGTGCCTGAGCTGCACCTGTGTAGGTGAGGCTCTTGGCAGCAGGTGCCTTGGTCAGGGAAGAATCAGCCTTTTCGACCGTAATGGTGATTTCTTTGCTTGCTGACTTATAGAAAGGCGTTGCGCCTGCATTGACGGTAATGGTAGCAGAACCTGCCTTCTTAGCCGTTATCTCAAATGTATTCGTGCCTGTGACCTGTGCATAATCGATAACTCCGGTGGTTCCCGAAACGGAGATCTTACCGTTGCCGGAAGCAACAGGGTTGATCTCGATCTTATCTCCTACCTTAACCGTGTAGGAATTATCAACTCCGGTGATCGTCTGATCCTGCTTGGGAGCTGTCTTGATCGTAGCGCTGAAAGTAAGGGAATCACTGCTGAATGAATTCTTATCTATAGTATATTCTTTGCCGTTTGCAGTTACGGTAACATCAGCGGATCCAGCGGGGAACACATAACCGTCACTCTTGGGAACGAACTTTATCGTATAACCGTACTCGGAATCGCCTTCGACAGGGTTGGCAGATTCATCAAATTGTGATCCAAAGATCAAATAGTCGGCACTTTGACTTATCTCACAGCCGATGGTATCACCTTCACTGAAGGAAGTTCCGATCTCCGGAACGGTAACCGTAACATCGATCTTATCTATTATCGTGTAGGGTGCAGGGAACTGAACCTTTTTAAAGGTCAGGGTGCCTCCCGTGGTATTTGCTTCGATCATCGTGCCGGCACCGCTTCCGTCGGCATTTGCCCATCCCAAACCTGCACCATTATTTATGACAGTTCCCGATACCGCTCCGCTGTTTCCGCTGGCAGTTAATGAACCGCCGG
>JAIKVV010000025.1 GCA_024685385.1 Saccharofermentans sp.
ACAGGCAGGAATAATGTAACAGCCATCAGGGCTGCCGTTACCTTTTTCATAATCTTCATTTCTTTTCCCTCCGCTAAATCACTCAAAACGCTTCTCGTAATCCGCAATCGGCATTTTCAGGATGCCGCCGATATCGAAGCAAACGATCAGGTTTTCATCGAGTTTTCTCATATACAGGTAGCTTTCAGTATTACCGTCGGAATACTCGTACACCAAATGTGCTCTCAGATATTCCTTCCCGCCGATCATGACCTTTTCTGTACCCTTACGGACTACCTTTCCGCCTTGCGCTTCATTGAGGACAGACAGCAGTTTTATGTAATCTTCCATGTACTCTTCTTCTGTATAATCCGGGTCATCCGGGACACCGCGTTTGGTATTCAGGAATGTAAATTCAATAACCGTCGCTCCGTCCCAGAAAGCTGCATCGTAGGCACATGACTCCTGACGTTTTCTTTCTTTGGCATCGGTAATATCCATCAAAAACCAGTTCTTTTCCTGAGCCATTTCTTTTTCGGTAAGAGGCGCCAATCCCTTTGGAACGCTGAATTTCAATCCTGCATACTCATTCGTGTAAACGCCGTCCTTGAAAACGCCCTTTGTATAGTTCGTGCCTGACATCGGATCATCCGAATCTGACATAGAGAGCATTCCCTTATGTTCGAGCCTGATGATATAGATGTGTCCGAACTCTTCAGTTTCGATTATCTTGTTGTTCGCGGAACATGAGATCGACGAACCGCTGTGCGAATAACCTGTCTTCTCTTTGACGAGTCCGCAGCAGTAGCCGTTCTCTTCCTTTAATAGGATTTCCATCGATTTCTGATTAAGCAGATTTCCGCCGAAAAGTGCTCTGTCAAAAGCAACCATGTCAGTCAGGTTTGAGTGTATTCCGCCGTCGCCTCTCGAGTTGTTGGGACATGCGGGATAACCGTCCTTATCCGAGAAACCGTATTTCACCTGATCTTCATAATCCTCAGGGACATAGGTAAGATCGCCCGTTGCCATTGAAGTGGTCTTCTTCATTCCGCACTTGTCAAAGATGTTCTTCTTGATATAATCGCAGTACTTCATGCCTGAGATCTTCTCGATTATGAAAGCAAGCAGACGGTAGTTTGTGTTGGAATATCCGTATTCAGTACCCGTTTCGAAATCCAGGGGCGCCTGGTACATTGCTTTTAAAAGCTCCTCATCCGTAGTTCTGTCCTGAAGGATGTCGCTGATCTTCTTGTTTGCGGCATCAGCTCCGGAGATATTCCAGAACGGATCGGGATTGTTCAGGTAATCGGGAATTCCGCTGTTCATACGAAGAAGATTATTTATGGTGATCTTCTTTCCTTTCTCATACTCCGGGAAATACTTGTCCAAAGTATCTTCAAGCGAGAGCTTTCCCTTCTCCATGAGCTGAAGGATACAGACCGCAGTAAACGTCTTGCTGCACGAACCTATGTCAAAAACGGTATCCTGAGATACGCGCGTCGTTCCATCTTTTTCCTTGGCATCCTCGCAGTACAGATAAATGATGTCCTTATCCGTCGCAACAACATATGTGCCCGTGCACTCGTATCCGCCGTATGACTCAAGAACGGTCTTATACTTTTCTTCCGGAACTGACCACGAAGTTTCCTTGTCGATCAGTTTGAAGTTAACAAGCGAATATTTTGGTTTCTGACTACACGACACAAGTGGCAGGAACATTGAGAACGCCATCAATGCCGCGATCGCTTTCTTCATCTGATTCACCCTCCCTTTCGATTCATATCAGCTGTTTTCGCTGATCTACTGATATGAAGATAACAAGGCCAATTGAAATAGATATGGAAGTCATATGGATTTTATGTGGAGATGGGAAGTTCAATAACGGCAGCTACATCCTGCCCGTCATTATCAAGAGAGACATTACCGTTATGGCGCTCGACAATGATCTTTCCCAAATAAAGACCCAGACCCGATCCGCCGCTTCTTCTGTTCCTCGAACTGTCAGACCTGTAGAAAGCCTCGAACAGATGCGGCAGGTCCTCTTCGTCGATATGCGAATTTGTATTGCGTATCTCCGTTACGATCATGCCATCCTTCTCATGTGCTTTTACAACGATCTCAGAGCCTTCGTTGGAATAATAAACAGCATTTGAAAGGAAGGCGCCCACAGCCATTGAGATAAGCTCGGTATTGCCTTCACAATAAAGTCCTTTATCGATATCTGTAACAAGCGGGATCTCTCTTACTTCAAGGAGGTCTTTAATCTCATCAGTCCTGCTGTTAAGCAATGATGTCAGATCCACTTTCATCTGGGCGATCTCGTTCTCGGCCTGCATCCTTGATACCGTAAGGATCTCATTGATCAATGACTCCATGCGCTTTAAAGCAGACAACGTTCTCGGGAGATACGTATCGAGATCATTATACGGTTCTATGCCGTCGATCATGCCGCGGACCTGGCCCTGCGCTATCGTGATCGGGGTCTTGAGTTCGTGGGATGCAGCAGCAAAGAAAACGTCCTTTTGCCTTTCGAGTTCGTTAACTCGCTCTATCTCCTTTTCCAGGTCCTCCGTCCTTTTGTTGAGGCTGGTTATGGTCTCATCGAGATTATGTGCGAGCTTATCAAGATCCCTTCCGAGATCGCCTATCTCATCACGCCTTTTGGAACCGCTCCCGGCCGAAAAATCCATGTCGGCGATCCTGCCTGAAAGTTCCGAGAGCTTGCGCACGGGGCGCGCAAAGAGGTAAGTATATATGAATGAACATATAAGGGATATCAAAACGATCATGACGATAATGAGCGGCATGCTGTCCCTAAGGGCTGCCATGAGTACATTTTCGCCCTCCTGCGTCCAGAAACACATCACGGTATATGACTTATACTTGTCGGTAAACTTTACTATGCCCGAAGCGGTAAATACCATCTTCTCAGGATCAGCATCCTGCGTGCGTTCCTGAACCTGCCAGCCGGTATAAAGAGCAAGATTGCTCCCCGGAACGATCACCGGATATTCTCCTACGCCGGGACCGCCGCCTTCGTAAAGAGCGATGTCGCAGCCGTTCTTAACTATGAAATCGTCGATCAGGGATCCTGATTGCTCATATTCGGCTTTATCGAGTTCCCTAAGGAAGGCCTGGAACTTATTATCCATCTCCTCATGCTTTACCCTGTTCCAGCTGGAAGGAGTCGCATTGTAGAGCAGAAGGCATATCAAGAGGCCGAACACGACCTGCACGACGAAAGTGATCAAGAATACCTTGAACGAGATCCTGTCAGTTATCTTTTTGCGCAACTCTGTAACCCCGTCCTCTCACGGTCTCGATAACGCCTTCGCCCAGTTTATGGCGGAGATTCTTAATGTGACTGTCAACGATCCTGTCATCGACCAGAGGGTTATAATCCCAGAGCAGTTCGAGGAGCATCTCCCTCGTATAGATCCAGCCGGGATTTTTTATTAGCGTCAGAAGTATGTCAAATTCCTTTGAAGTAAGCTCGACTTTTTTGCCTCCTGCCGTGACTTCCATCATGTCGGGGATCATGGTTATGTCCCCGTATGTGATCTTCTGATGTTCATCCGAAGAAGACATATCTCCGTGCCTTAAAACGGCCTTCACTTTCCGGAGAAAAACGGGCATGGAAAAAGGCTTGGTCACGTAATCGTCGGCAAGCGAATCGTAGCCTTTCAGCATGGATTTCTCATCGTCAAGAGCAGACAAAAATATCACGGGAACATCAGACTTTTTCTTCACCAGTTCGCATACTGCGTAACCGTCGATCTTGGGGATCAGGATGTCCAAGATTACAAGATCGAAACTATCTTTTTCGAAAAGTTCGACCGCGCTTAAGCCGTCGGCAGCCTGAGTCACCTTGTAACCTTCGCTTATGAGGTAACTTGCAAGGAGCTGCCTGATATCAGGCTCATCTTCCACTACGAGTATCTTCTTCATAATTAAGATTATATATCACATTTTTGAATTTAATATGGAGAGCATAAGTGTTGTTAGCGCGTGTCCGATTTGCTATTATTAGGGTACTTACAGATTGTAGGCAGTCTTTTATTCAGGAGGTTTTTTATGGCAAAATTTGTATTATCAGAAGCAAAGAACGGCTACAAATTCAATCTGGTCGCAACTAACGGTCAAGTCATCGCTACCAGCCAGATCTATAAGACAGAAGCAACCGCGAAAAACGGCATAGAATCTGTTTCGGCAAACGCACCTGTTGCAGGCATTGAAAACCAGACAGAGAATGACTTTAAAACGGAAGCCAATCCCAAGTTTGAAGTCTATCAGGACAAGAAGGGTGAATTCCGCTTCCGCTTAAAGGCAAAGAACGGACAGATCATTGCCACGAGCGAAGGCTATTCCAAGCTCGACAGCTGCCTCAAGGGCATCGATTCAGTTAAGAAGAATGCCCCTGCTGCAAAGATCGAAAAAGAATAATAACAGTAAAGCTCTTAACAAAAGGACTGCTCCGGAAACGGAACAGTCCATTTTTATTTTCTTAAGTCAACGATATCCTTATCAGACATTCATGCTGAAACACCAGTTCCCTATTTCCTCTTTGGCCGCAGGAACTATCTTATGGTCAAAGCATTTAAATCCGTTCGCTTCATAGAAGAGTGTATTTTCTTCGGAATTGGCGATCAATGAGATGAAGCCGTAGCGGAAGATCATGCTCAGAGCACCTGATGTGAGATATTCCCAAAATCCCGGCTGCCTGCTTTCCGGATCATGAAGAGCGAATGCCGTTACGATCTTACCGTCTTCAATTCCGACTACTGCCTGTTTTCTCCTGATCTCCGCCTTGAAACACTGGACATGAAGATCGTAAACAAACTTCAGTCTCTTCACGGGATCTGCAACGAATGGCCTGTAGAAATCATAATCAAGGAAAGCGTCCGCGCACAATGCGCTTATTTCCTCAAGATCATTAATGTCTGCAAGTCTGAACGAGATCATATCTTTACTGTCATGAAATATCATCACCGTATATGCGCCACATCGAGTGATATACGGGATTGCCGGGATCGCTATCCCAGGGAGCCGAGAAAAGCTGGAAAGAGACGCTCGTGTTGTCATCCTCTTTCCTGAAGACCTGACGGGAGGAATCGAACTCAGCCAGCCTGCCGATCATCTCGCCCAGGATGCTTTCATGTTCCTCCTCAGTAAGAAGACGGTCAGTATATATACTGATCAAAGGATTGAAAAAAACAAACTCGCTATGATCCTTGCCTCTCTGAAGATCAGCAAGTTCGATCCTCAGATCATATTTACCGGTCAGATCATCCATATCTGTCTTTTCGAGGAAAGTCTTCAGATATTGATAGTAAAACTCCTGGCAGGAATAATAATCGCCGTCTTTCTGCTCGACAACATACTCAAATCCGTATTCCTTATCCTTCATATTATGGATGATCACCTCACCCGAATAGCTATCGACGGGATAAGAACCGGTATCCTCACTGGCTCCAAACCAGTAGTCGGCAAATTCCACGGCACTTTTATATCTTGAAGAAAGAGTTTTCGATGAAAGTTTAAGCGAACAGCCGCCCAGGATGAGCATCTGCATGATCAGAACAAGAGCTGTTATCTTAAGGATGATCTTTTTGTTGTTCTTAGTGTTTTTCATCTTTACTTATCCTCTGTACGGAATCTAATCGCTAAGATTATATCACTCATGCGATCATACTCTTTCGTCAGTCACAAAATGCTTTATTTCCCTGCAGGGACATTTAAGTTCCGTTCTGAAAAATTCCGGATAAAAAGCGACTTCATCATCTGCAGATATCCATTTAAGTCTTTCGATATTGTCACCGTCAGCAAAGCTTAATGAAACAGGTTCAAAATCATCGGGAACCTTCATGTAGAAAAAATACGAGATCTCGTAGATGAGTTTCCCTTTGTTGTAATCCGAATCACCGTAGAAATAATTCTCGTGGATAAAGCCCAATCTGTCTATCTCAAGCGCAACTCCCGTCTCCTCGAAAACCTCGCGCTTGACGGCTTCCTCTGCGGTCTCTCCGAACTTTACCCTTCCTCCGACGGAATAAAGATATGCCCTGTCATTTCCCGCCATCAGGAACTTGCCGTCCTTCATGATGATCGCGCCGACTCTGATGTTGATAAACCCTTCATCGCAAGGAACGGTCATGTCCTTATCTTTCATTTTTCTTTCCCTTCTTTTTACGGATGACAGAGATTACAAATACCGTAACGGCTACGATCACAAAACCTGCCGTGACATTGATGAATACATCCCTGTATGCTGATGATGCGAGTTCGTCTGTAAGACCTCTTAAGAATACATAAAGGAATACAAGCAGCATCACAGGCACATATACGATCAATACCTTAAGCCAGTAGTTCTTGATCCTGATGTATCTTATAAGCGCAAATGCCAGCACAAGGATGAGCACCAGCACTGCTCTGTCGAGTTCATGCCAGTTGCCTGAAGGATCTTCTTTGATCCCTTGAATGAGATAAATGATGCTGTTAATGATGGTCGCTGCCGTATATAGCGCGCAGAATAAAAACACCGGCAGTTTAAGATAGCTGTTCCAGATTCCCTTGATCCCCTTTTCCCCGGATCCCTTATTTGTTATTTCCATATGTTTCCCCCATAAAGAATTAAAGATATAAACAGAATATAACATATAACTGCCATTATATATCATTGAAAAAATATATAGATCTTGAGCATTCCTCCCATAATAGAAGTTCAGCCGCGCTCAACTGGCAAGGAAAGCATAACTGCGTTATACTAACTTGAAACAAATCTACGGTGCCTACATATTCAGGCCATTGGATCATTGAGGGAGGTTGCTGATGGCAAAGAAGAGCAAAACGATCGCTTGCATCCTGTTTTTGCTTGCGCTGATTGCCTTAAAGTGTTTCCTGTTCAGATTCGATAATCTCGATGAGATCTGGCACTATAACCTGTGCAGGGGTATAACATCAGGGGCTCTGCCCTATAGGGACATCAACCTTGTCGGGATGCCTCTTTATTATCTTATCTTCTCCCTTCCGCTATTCATTGCAAAAAGATTCATCATCTACAGGATCACGGAAGTATGCTTGATCTTTTCCTGTGCTGCGCTCCTCTTCTTTATCTTTAAAGCCGAATGCGGGACGGTATATGCAATAATTGCCGCGCTAATCTCCTGCATGTTTACGGACATCACTTCATATAATAATCTCCTCTTCCTGTTTACGCTCCTGATATATCTCATAAACAAACGCGATCCTTCTTCACTTCGCAACATGGTGCTGGGAATACTTGCTGCTCTGGCAATTTGGTCCAGACAGACATCGGGATCCGTCGTTTTTATAGCCGAGGTAATTTACCTGATAATCGAGTCACGAAAGATAAAAACCGGCTTTAAGAAGCTGCTGCCATTTGCAGGAGGCTTTGTCGGAATTAACCTTCTGTTCCTCATCTATCTTATTTCGAGCTCATCGTTCTTCGCTTTCTGGGATTACTGTCTCTTCGGCCTGGCAAGTTATTCCAATGTTCTTAAAGGAAGCGATCCTATGGGAATGCTGATGCTCGTCATTGTTATCGCTGTGCTTACAGGAGAATTCTTCCTGCTGATGAAAAAAGATTTTCTCAGGACACTCAGCCATATGCTCCTGACATTGGCTCTCCTTACTGTCCTTATTCCTACCGTAGACATTACACATGCGATCTTTGCTTTCTTCATGTCACTGATCCCTCTTATGTCCCTGATCAAGGCAAATATCAGCAATCCTTTAAAGATCTTTGTCGGCTGGGGAACGGCAGCAGTATTAGTGTTTATGATCGCAAGAAGTCTGATCCCTCTTTTCTCAGACATTTCATATGATCCAAGCTGCAGTGAGTTGGATCTTATCCCTATGAGCGGTGCCGAGAGCGGGTTCATTGCCGTCAGGGACAGGAATCGGGATTATAAAGCAGACGGATATGATGTCATCGTATTATCGTCCTGCAGCGCCATCATCTCGATCTACGACGGCAGTTTCAATCCTCCCTATGACCTCTTCCTGGTCGGAAGTTTCGGAACAACTGACCCTGTAGATATCGTTCGTGAGCAGATCAGAAAAGATAATACCATCATCGTCATGCCTGACGATTACATTGAAGAAAACTGGATGAACCCCGCCGGCATCTATGAGTGCGTGACCGAAAACTGTACGCCCGTCGACCGGGTCGGAAGGTTTGTATATTACGTTCCGAAGGTCTGAGATCCCCGGCTTTCCATCATTAATATAGATTTACGGCAAATCCGCTTATCTTTTCCGTTTCATTTCAGATTTCCGTAAGTTTATCAGAGTCTCTTCTCCATCACTGAACCCATGTGTCCTTATCTTCAGGATCTTCCTCCCAATCCTCGCACTGTGCAAGATAAGCATCATCGTAAGCGCCGTAAAAATACAGTTTTATAAAGGTCTCGAAATCCGGGAACATGATGCCGCCTTTTATTTCGCCGTCTTCGCCCATATATCCTGCTTCTTCCCAGTCGAATTCTTCGTGGTCAAACCATCTGATCTGCCAGGTCTCGGGATCATCCGGATCAATGTCTTCTTTCTTTATGGACGTATCTATGCATAAGGCACCTGCGCTCATCCATGAACCGACAGGAAGGAATCTTTTCATCTTCTCTTGATCGATATCAGGATTATTTACCTGGCTTGCAAAGAATCTTAAGCCTTCGATCGCATTGCGAAGATCTTTTAAGGGATCATCTTTATCAACAGAAAGAAAATCACTCCATGTAACGGTAAGATCAAACTTTTCATCTTCATCAAGCCCTGCGATCTCTTCAGGAGTCATGTTATTGATCTGATCCATTATTTCCTC
>JAIKVV010000026.1 GCA_024685385.1 Saccharofermentans sp.
GGGCGAGCCCGCTCCTAAGACCAAGACATGTAAGTTCGATGATGTCAAGGAGAAGGATTACTTCTACAAGGCAGTTATTTGGGGCAACGAGAATCACATCGTTGAAGGTTATAAGGACAATACATTCCGTCCTCAGGACAAATGTGCAAGACGTCACGCTGTAACATTCCTCTGGAGACTCGCAGGCAAGCCTGAGCCGGGCAAGAATGCAAAGAAGTTCAATGATGTCAAGGAGAAGGATTACTTCTACAAGGCAACCCTCTGGGCATCTGACATGAAGATCCTGGCAGGCTACGATGACGGAACGTTCAAGCCTGACGGCGACTGCCTCAGAAGACAGATGGTTACATTCCTCTATAAGTACGATAAGTACGTAAATAAGAGCAAGTAATCTGAAGGTCAAAAGATCAGCTGATGAGAGGCTGCCTACGGGCAGCCTCTTTCTTGTGAAAATGTTTTTTTCGAAAATATGAAAAAAGTGCTTGACATTGCATTTGCGTTGATGTATTGTAGTCAGGTTTACCAAAAATCAGATGAACTGATGGTACACCGAAAAAATACTAATACGGAGGGTACAATATGGGTACTTCAATCAAGACAAGAATGACCGCTGGTATTATTGCAGTACTGTCAGTTTTGAACTTCCTGTTCATCCCGGTATCGGCAGCTGAGGGTGACGTTACAGTAAGTTCCTGGGCTGATTTGCAAAGTGCGATATCCAATGCGAGTCAGGCTACTACCATTGTATTGGATGGCGATATCGATGTCGCTCGCAATGCCAGTGCAATCACTGTAGAAGCAGGAAAGAACATCACACTTGATCTTAACGGCAATAATATCGTGCGATCAACAAACGGAAGGGCTCCCAGACCGGCTCAGAGCTTCTTTAATGTCAACGGTGCTTTTACACTTGTTGGTGACGGTTCTATAACAGGGTCCAACGATGCAAGTGCAATCGTTGTCGGAGCAAACGGTGAGTTCACGATGAATGCCGGCACGATCTCCGGCACTGTTAATGAAAGTGCTGTAACTGTTAACGCTAACGGTAATTTCACAATGAATGCCGGCACGATAGCAGCCGCAAATAATGCAACCGGTGTAACCGTTAACGGTAAAGGTAACTTCACATTGAATGACGGTACTGTCACAGGCGCAAATATTTCAAATGCAGTAATCGTTAACGGTAAGTTCGAGATGAACGGCGGTACGATCACAGGCACTAATAATGCAAGTGGTGTGGTTGTTAACGGTGAATTTACAATGAAAGCCGGTACGATTACAAAAAACAATGCTCAGAACGGTGCAGGCGTCCGTATCACCAGAGGCGGTAACTTCGTCATGGACGGTGGTGTCATCTCCGAAAACACTGCAACAAACAACGGCGGTGGTGTCGCTATGGAACCCGGTTCTACATTCACAATGAACAACGGTACTATAACAGGAAATACCACATCCAACCTCGGCGGCGGAGTTTTCATGCCACTTGATAACAATACGAGATTACAGGTTGTTTTCAACCTCAACGGTGGTGCCATCACAAATAACGTTGCAAAAAACGCACCGAACCAGTCAACAGACCATGGTGCAGGAGTTTACTTCGGTCACAGTGGATGCGTTCTGAATCTCGGTGCAGTTAACCCGATCATTATCACAGACAACTATGACGATGTCTATGAGAGCAACGTTGTGACAAAGAGATATGATAACCTCTATGTAGGAAACTTTAGTCACCTTATCAATATCACTGATGATTTGGCAGAAGGCTCCCAGATCGGAATCCGTATCAGTCTGTATAACAATACACCTGACGTCCAGGCTACATCCGGTTTCGATAAGCTTGGAACTGACGAGTTCGACAAGTTCTTCTTCATCGATCAGGAAGACCGTGTAATGGTCATCGAGACAGAAAAAGACGGATCGAAGGAGATCCACTGCGTAAAGCACGCTCATACACTCATCTACAAGGCAGAAGGAAATAAGCTTGAAGTATCATGTAACGGACCTATCATTAAGGACCTTAACTGCGACTGCAAGGCAGTACTTACACTTAACGCTACAGACGCTGAATACACAGGCGATCCCGTAAAGGCTACATTCAAAGGCGCAGATGAGTACTGGAAACTTACAAAGATCCTTCTTACAGAGGACGATATCAAGTACTTCGATAAGGGCGCGGAAACTCCCCGTGAGTCTGCTCCTGTTGATGTAGGCGAATATGAAGCTAAGTATTCCGTTACAGTAGGCAAGGGCCCTGATGCAGTAACTTACACGATCGTTAAGGAATTCTGCATTTACAAGTGGACATTCAAAGAAGTTAAATGGACAGGTAACGATAAAGACGGTTACACAGCTGAGGCAGTTTATGAGCGCACGCCCAACACATGTGACAATAAGTCCGTTAAGATGGATGTTACTGCCAAGAGAACTGAGCCTACCTGTGAGGAAAAAGGTTCCGTTGTTTACACGGCATCAATCTCTGTCAAGGATTCTCTTGACCATCAGGCACACTCAGAAGACAAGACGGTTGAACTTAACGCATTAGGTCACAACTGGGAATACAAGGGCTTCGTATGGACCGAAGATGGAAACGGCGGTTACACGGCAGCTCAGGTTAAGTTCGTATGCCAGACTGATGGCTGCGGCAAAGAGGTTCTCGTAGATGCAGATCTTGATATCAAGACAATTGATGCTACCTGTGAAGAAGACGGTTCCATTACTTACAAGGCAACCCTCTCTGAGGATGATTCTCTTGTCGGAGGACCTTACGAAGATACCAAGATCGTTACTTTATATGCAACAGAGCACAGCTGGAAGTTTGATGGCTTCGTATGGACAGAAGACGGAGAAGGCGGTTACACGGCTGCTCAGGCTAAGTTCGTATGCCAGAAGGAAGGCTGCGGCAAAGAGATGCTCATAGATACAGAGCTTGACATCAAGACAACTGACGCAGATTGTGAGAATGCAGGTTCTACGGTTTACACAGCTTCCATCGCTTCAGATAAGAGCCTTGATGAGGCATATCACGACGATCAGAAGATAGTTGTAATCAACGCTCTCGGTCACGATTGGGGCGAGGTTGAGTACACATGGTCTGACGACAACAGCGAAGTAACAGCAATCCGTTACTGCAACAGAGATCATTCTCACTTTGAGAAAGAGACTGTCGGAACAACTTCCGAGATCACGACAAAGCCTTCCGTTGACAGTACAGGTATCAGAACATTCACATCCGATAAGTTCGAGAACCCTGCATTCACGGTTCAGACCAAGAAGGTTGACGTCGCTAAGCTGACTCCTACACCTACAGTTCCTGCAGACGATCCGTCCATCAAACTCAAGCTCGGCGAGGGCAGCATTGCTCTTCCTTGCGGCAAGACACATACGATCAAGGCTTCTTTGGTCGGCATCAAGGCTAAGATCGCCTGGAAGTCTTCCAACAACGAGATCGCAACTGTTGACAACAACGGTAAGGTAACTGCTAAGAAGGCAGGTTCCGTAACGATCACAGCTTCCGCAGTAGGCAAGAAGGCTACATGCGCTGTTCAGGTCCTCTTCAAGGATGTAACAGATACCAACGAATTCTGGTATACACCTACATACTATCTGACAGATAAGAAGATCGTCAGAGGTTATGAGAACCAGACAATGTTCAAGCCTCAGAACACCTGTACAAGAGCTCAGATGATCACATTCATCTGGAGAATGGCAGGTGAGCCCGCTCCTAAGTCTAAGACATGCAACTTCAAGGATGTTAAGTCCACCGATTACTTCTTCAAGGCTTGTATCTGGGGTAACGAGAACCACATCGTTTTAGGATATGAAGACGACACATTCCGTCCTCATGTCAACTGTGCAAGACGTCATGCGGTTACATTCCTGTGGAGACTCGCAGGCAAGCCCAAGCCGAAGTCTACAGGGAAAAAGTTCAATGATCTTGACGATACTCAGTACTACTATGAGGCAGCTCTCTGGGCTTCCGAGATGAAGATCCTCGAAGGTTATAACGACAATACATTCCGTCCTGACGGCGATTGCCTCAGAAGACAGATGGTCACCTTCCTGTACAAGTACGAGAAGTTCATCAATAAAAAGGTATAATACCCTCAGTACCTATCCTCGTATATGCAGCCGCCCTCGGGCGGCTGCTCTTTTTTTGGAAGGGTTTATTATAGAATCCGGAGGGTAAATGTGTTATTATCGTGGCGATGACTAAAGGATGGAGTAAATTATGAGTATTTTTGACGTAATATCGCTTTTCGGCGGTCTTGCAATGTTTCTATACGGCATGCGCCTCATGGGCGATGCCCTTAAGGAGAATTCTTCCGGTGCTTTTAAGACTGCCATGGAGAAGGCGACGGGCAATCCCATTGTTGCTTTCATCTTCGGTCTTCTTGTTACGGCACTGATCCAGTCTTCCACGGCAACCATCGTTATCACATCAGGTCTTGTTGCGGCAGGCATAATGACACTGCGCCAGTCCCTGGGCGTCATCGTTGGCGCCAACGTAGGTACGACCGTTACGGGCCAGATCATAAGGCTGTTGGACTTGAACAATAATTCGGGCGTATCCGAGTGGCTTAAGATATTCCAGCCTTCAACGCTCGCTCCCATCGCGCTCATAATCGGCATAACGCTCCTGATGATATCATCCAAGAATCATGTAAGATCCATTGGTAATATCGCGATCGGCTTCGGAATCCTCTTTTCGGGACTCCTTTCCATGACGGCAGCAGTCAATGTCCTTAAAGAATCAGACATTACGACTCAGCTCTTCACCAACCTCGGTGACAGCCCCTTTCTGGGTTATCTGGTAGGCGCAGGCATAGCATTCGTCCTTCAGAGCTCATCGGCTGCCGTAGGTATATTGCAGGCATTCTCTGCAACGGGACTTTTGTCCTTCCATTCGATCTATGCGATAATCGTCGGAATCTATCTCGGTGACTGCGTCACGACAGCGATCGTCTGCTCCATCGGTTCCAAGGCAGATGCCAAGAGAGTCGGTATGATAAATATCCTCTTTAACCTCGGCAAGTCCGTTCTTGCTCTCGTTGTGGTAAACATCATACACGGCATGGGCCTTCTTGACGGACTTTGGGATAAGGTCGCAACCTCGGGCCTCATCGCCAACACCAATACGGTATTCAATCTCGCAGGAGCGGTATTGCTCTTCCCCTTGATGTTCCTTTTCGAAAAGGCCGGCAAGATGATCGTCCGCGACGACAAGGTCAAGCCTTCCAAATATCAGGATATCCTGGACGGATTGAACCCGGTATTCTTCTCGACCCCTGCATTGTCCTTACAGAGTATCAATACTCTTCTCGGCAAGATGTTCGAGCTCTCGAAGATCAATATCGAGAAGTCCTTCAAGCTGATCCAGGAATATGATGACACTGTTAAAACTGAGATCCTGGAGGAGGAAGATTCCATCGACGGCATGACCGACCGCGTCAGCCGCTATATGGTTGAACTCCAGCCCCATCTTCAGAGCGAAGAACACGTCAGTGTCCTGAACCAGTACTATAAGCTTTCTTCGGAATTCGAGCGTCTCGGTGACTGCGCGGTCAATATGGCCGACATAGGCGAGAACATGAGAAATAATTCCACCAGGTTCTCAGTTGCCGCAAGGCATGAGATGAGCATACTCCAGACACTTATCTATCAGATAATAGATAAGTCCAATATGGCATTCTCCCGCAATGACCAGGGCTCTGCAATGGAGATCGAGCCGCTCGTGCGCGTTGCGAACGAACTGATCGCCCAGATGAGGAATAACCACTTTGCCAGGATGAGCGCCGGCGAGTGCAGCTATATGGCGGATGCCGCTTTTTCCAATGTCATGATGGAGTGCAAGAGGATCTGCTCGGTCTGCTCCAACATAGGTGTTGCGACGATCATCAGGTTCCGTCCCGAACTTACCGACCACGAGCACTTATACTACGAAGGTCTTCAGAAGAGCGGCAACGCCGAGTTCAATGCGACCTTCGAGAAGGCTTACGATCTTTATCTGGGACAGCTCCTTGTGGGAGCCGATATCTACGATGCAACGTCTTTGGCTGCTGATAAAACAAGCGAGCCGTCCGTTAAGGGACAGATCTCGCTTGATAATCTCAGCTCTATGAAAAAAGACTGATCTTATTATTCCGTTGTAAGGATATAGGACTTGAGCCTGTCTCTTACGAACAGGCCGCAGTTTGATATGTCAACGTCTGCCCAGTGGCCCCTGCTCCTGTCTTCATCAGTGAAGTCTCCTTCGATAGGATTGAGGAGTTCGAAGGGGACAGTTCCGTTCGAGCCTATGGGCCAGCTTACCCAGCTTATGTTCTTGCTGTCAAGGTAATCGAGCCAGGCTTTGGCATCGTCAAGACGGATATTGCTGTCTTCCGCGCCTGCTGCAGGATACCATTCGGATACGAAGATGCAGATCTTCTTGTCCAATACTTTCTCTATCTGTTCCTGAGCGCCTTCTTCCTGAGGGCAGCTGAAGTGGTATGCATAGCATATGTTGTCGCCCTTCAAGGGGGAATCGGCCGCGTCAGCGATCTTTGTACTGTATTCCGGTGTGCCGCAGATGATGATGTTGTCGGGATCGTTCTTCCGGATCGCATTCGTTACTGCCTTGGCATATTTCTTGATCCTTGCCCAGTCGACGGGGTCTTCGCTGCCGGATACATTTCCGTTGGGATTGCTGCAGATCTCATAGATGATGTTCTCTTTATCACCGTAGATAGCAGAGATCCTTGAGAAGAAATCGACCGCGATGTCCTTGTACTGCATGGGATCGCCGTTCTCTTTGATCTGCCAATCGATGATGACATATAGACCCTGGTCTATCAATGAATCCGTTATCGTGCAGATCTTGTTGAAGTATTCCTCTTCCATCTTGGCGTATCCGGGATCATCGTTCACGTCGCCGTTGAAAGAGAGCCTTATCACATCGCAGCCCCAGTCGAGGGCTAAGGTCGAGATGACAGAGTCGCTGAAAAGATCCGGACATTCGTTGAGATTGCAGGAACTTACTCCTCTTAACTGATAAGGACTGCCTTCTTTGTTTACGATATTTGCTCCGTCGATCTTGAGCTGGCCGTTGATGTCGACGGGGCGCTCGTTCCTGATGGGCGAGCTCGGAATGCGGACGACGGTGGTCTCAGTAGTCTCTGTCGTTGTCTCCGTGGTCTCCTCGGTCGTCGTGGTGGCTTCCGTGCTCTCCGTGGTGGAGGGAAGCGTCTCGGGACCTAAGTCCTGTGAACAGGCTGCAAGACAGCCTGCCATCAGGGCGGATGTTAATGTTATGGATATGGCTTTTCTGATAGATATGTTCATAGATATTACTCCTTTTTTCCTATGAACTAATGATAACACAATGCTCATCAAAAAATCCCTGAATAGAAATAGCCCGGCCCTACGGCCGGGCTAGTGTCACTAAGTATGGGGGGAGCTTAGTGACACTCAGGGGGTATTGTATCGAACAGTTTGTCAAATGTCTTAAGCTATGGGCAGCTTATCTCAGATGGAGATCAGAAGGCTGTTGTCGTCGAGGTTGCGGAATAAGGGGGATTTCTTCTCAACCAGGGCAAGTGCTTCCGCTATCGTGGGGTAGGATCCATTGGTAGCTGACAGGGGGGTATAAAGATCAGTTTCCAATGATATAACGATCCTTGCCGTGCGTGCGCCTGCTGCCTTAGTCGTACGGGTTTCTACCATGATTCTACCTCCTGATTTCTTTTCGATGGCATTAACAACCTCGCGTCAGCCTTCGTTCCTCATCCTGAGTTAACTCTACCATTCGGGCTTTTTCGAAACAATTTTCAATGTTATGCCCATATGTAGCAAAAACTACACATCTGATCCGATGTGTAGCCAAACGGTAAAATTTTTTCAAAATCTCTTGTCAGTTGCCCCAAAAAACACACATTTAAATTTGGGCATAGTGTAGAATGCAAGTACCGAAGCAGAAAACTTATTTTTCGGAGGTAAATATGAAAAATACTATCTTAAGAAAAGCGACGGCGATCATCGCATCGGCAGCATGTCTCGGCGGTATGTTCATGACTGTTTCTGCTGATACGGTAGAAATCTCAGACAGCACCTTCCCTGATGAAGCATTCAGGACATATGTAGAAAACAGTATCGATAAGGACGGAGACAAAGTACTGTCTCAAGACGAGATGGATTCGGTAAGAGAGATCTATTTCGAAAAGAAGGGCGCAACCAACATTAAGGGAATCGAATACTTCAAGAATCTCAGCAGGTTGGAGTGCAATAACAACAAGATCACGGAACTCGACCTTTCACAGAATAAGTACATCTCTTATCTTAACGTAAGCTCCAATAAACTCAAGAAGCTCGATGTTTCCATGTTGAAACTTACAGATCTCGAGTGCCCTAATAACCAGCTTACGGCTCTTGATGTATCCGGATCCAAGGGACTTGAACATCTTGAGTGTTTCGGCAACAAGATAACGGAGCTTGATATTTCGGCTAATAAGAACCTTTATTACCTTATGTGCTACTCAAATGCATTTACGACCCTTGATATCAGCAAGTGCCCCAGACTGGTCCTCTGCTATACCGACGGTGACCTTTTCGAGTTCGGTCCCAATGACGATCCGATCATCAGGTGGGCTTACAACACCAGCCTTCTGGGTCTCAGCAAGTCTGTCAAACTCGTAACGGGTCTTGCAGATGTTGACGGTATCGCTTTCGATCTTGATAATGAAGCCAACAATGCAGATCAGGTCCGCGTAAGATGCGGAACAAAGGCCCGGACGACAGTCGAAGGCAGTAACGGTAATACTGTCACATGGAAGTCTTCCGACAAGTCCATTGCAACAGTTGACGCATCCGGCGTCATCACCGGCAAGAAGGCAGGTCTCGTTAAGGTCACTGCAACTTGCGGAGGCAAGACTGCAACACGTGAAGTCAGGATCCTCTATAAGGATCTCACGGACACATCGACATTCTGGTACACGCCTACTTACTATCTTACTGATGCAGGCGTTGTAAAAGGATACGATAACCAGACAAAGTTCAAGGCTGTCAATAACTGCACAAGAGCTCAGATGGTAACATTCATCTGGCGTCTTGAAGGCTGCCCCGAGCCTAAGAGCAGCAAATGCAAGTTTACTGATGTAAAGCCCGAAAACTATTTCTACAAGGCTTGCATCTGGGGCAACGAGAATCACATCGTTGAAGGATATAAGGACAATACATTCCGTCCTCAGACCATCTGCGCAAGAAAGCATGCGGTTACATTCCTCTGGCGTCTTGCTGGCTGTCCGGAACCTACTTCAACCGAGAACAAGTTCATCGATGTTAATACGACCGATTATTTCTACAAGCCTACTCTCTGGGCTTCCGAGCTGAAGATCCTCGAAGGCTACGGTGACGGCACATTCAGACCTACGGGCGAGTGCTTAAGACGTCAGATGACCACCTTCCTTTATAAGTACGATAAGTACGTAAACGGTAAGGGCTGATAAGAGATCTGAGAAAACACAATAGATGATAGCATCTGACATTTACCCGGAGGAAAGTACCTCCGGGTATTTTTTAGTAGAAGATGATTCATTGAATGAATAAGATAAATATATCTCTTGACACTAATCATCTCAGATGTTATTTATTTGATGAGCAGGGGAGTGCTTACTATTATATTTTTCTTATGTGGGGGAAAATCATATGTGGGGATCTCAGAGAAGACATGTCAAAATAATCAGTTTTATTCTTTCAATTGCGATCATCATCGGGTTTCTTCCTTGGCGTGAAATCTCGGCAGATTCCAATACTCACGGATCGTATAACTCATACCCATTCAGCATCACATACGATCAAAACTCCACATGGAATAACAGCACTCAGGGTCAGTATGTCTTGACTAATACTTCCGGATATACCGTAAACTCCTGGACTCTTGAGATAGAGTTCCGTGAAAATGTCACTGTTTCGAATATCTGGAACGCAACAGATATCACGAATTACAATTCTGACGACAAGATAAAGATATCCGGCAGTGCAACGATCTCTTCAGGACAATCCTATACGTTTGGTCTTATAGCGGACGGTGAGAATAGTGCTCCGGTAGCCCCTGTAAAGATCACTACTGTTCAGTACGAGTCAGATGAACCTGCGCCGACACCTACACCGACTACAGAACCTACGGTAGCATCTGAACCAACTGCAACCCCAACCAATATTAATACACCTACTCCGACTCCTATAGAGGAAGATGCAGAGGTCTTTCCCTATGCCATTTTTGCAGGCAGCAGATCAACGGATCTCACCGTGCAAGGCTGGAAGGGCAACATAACAGGTGATATATACTCCGGAAAGAATTTCTTAAATCAGTTCTCCGAATTGTACATGACCGGTTATGCCCGAACAGTCGGAATTGTAAGATCTACAGGATGGAAAGCAGAGTTAACGGGTACAGAAGAACGCGTTTCTCCTTTAGATATTCCCGATTGGTCTGAAGCGATATTTGCAAAACAGCAGGTCTTGCCTACCATTGCTCCGTCAGCTTTCGGATCTCAGACATCCGTCGTAGCAAACGGATTCTACTATACGAACGGGGATCTGACTATAAGCAGTACAACCTTTACCGGTGATGCGATAATCGTAGCAAAAGGGAACATCACATATAATGTAGATTCTCTTAATGCCAATGAAGAATTCGAAGGAAGAGTGCTCCTGTATTCCAAAGAAGGGAATATCACTCTTAACGGAACAAAGATAGAGATAAACGGGATGCTATATGCACCGCAGGGAAGAGTATCCATAAATGCATACGATACAACGATAAACGGAAGGATCGTCGCAAAGAAATTCAGTTACAATGGTTCTATCCTC
>JAIKVV010000052.1 GCA_024685385.1 Saccharofermentans sp.
AGGCAGTGGCCGTCAGGTCTGAAGGTGTTGTCGGCGTAGCCTGCGAGGATCTTCTTCTCGCTTGCCCAGATCGCTGCCTTGTAGTAATAATCCTTCGCTTTGATATCCGTGAACTTGCTGGTCTTGGCCTTGGGCTCGGGCTTGTTCGCCATCCTCCAAAGGAATGTAACCGTCTGGGCTCTGGTGCAGATGCCCTTGGGATTGAACTTTTCCTTCGTTACTCCGGTGGTGATGCCCTTTTCGACGGCCCAGAGAACGGGCTTGTAGAAGTAGTCGGAAGTCTTGATGTCCTTGAAAGTCGTCGTCTTTGATTTGGGATTAGGACTGCCTGACAGTCTCCAGAGGAATGTAACCATCTGGGCACGTGAACATTCGTTGGCGGGCTTGAAGAGGGTCTGGTTGTCGTAGCCCTTGACTACTCCTGCCGCCGTAAGATAATTGGTCGGTTCGTACCAGAAATCACTATCTTTTGTGACGTCCTTATAAAGAACGAGTACCGGCTGGATGATCTTCTTTTTTCCGCAAGCTACAGTGATAGAAGCTGTACCTGCCATATTGCAGGAAAATTGTCCCTTGGAATCAACGGAAACGATCTTGGCATCGGAAGTCTTCCAGGAAAGGGTGCCCGTACCGATCGTAGACGGATTATAGGAAAAAGTTTCTCCGCAAACAAATGTGAGAGGGCTGGTCAGTATCGTTGCATTGGGATCATTGTAGGACAGTGAGAATGAATAATTGCCTCCATTAGCACGTGCGCCTTCATATTGTTTAAAGACCAGATAGTATGTCCCCTCTGTCAGGTCATATTTCTTCTCATATTTACTTGAGTTGCCGATCAGTATTTTATCTAATTCTTTCCCGTCAGAATCAAGCAATTGAAAACGATGATTAATTTTCGAATCGAACGTGATTATGAGTTGACCTTCTTCTTCCATCTTGAATTTGTGATAATCAACCCAGTCGTTTTCCGCAAGTTGTCCGTAATAAGCGGTATCGAGTTTTACCGTAACTGCTTTTTCCATACTGTCGTCTGTGTTGGTCTTGGTAAAAGGTTTATCTGCGGCGAAGAATTTATAATAGAATCCGTAGTAATTGCTTTCAGGGGCATCGTAATAACCGCCGTTATAATCAAACTTCAGATAATATGTACCCTTAGGCAATTTAGCGGAGATCGTTCCTTTATATCCATCGGGTGAATCTATAAACTTGTGGTTGGAATCATATATGGAATATTCAATATCCCAATCTGCAGCGTACATTTGGAATACGCCGGATTCCGGCAAAACAAACTTGAAATAATCATCATTTGAAACCGTAAGATATCCGGTATATGTTATTCCCTCTTTGATCAGATTTGCCTGCTGAAAACTATCATTGGGCTCCTGCTCTATCTCAGACTCGTCGGCCTTAACCATATTCCCGAAAGAAAATGAGACGATCAATGCAACGGTTGCAATTCCGGCAGCCAGTAAAAATCTGCGAACGTGGTCCTTCATGTAAGTCTCCCCCTCGAATGATTATGCGTTGTGGATATTTTCTGCTATGAAAACTCCCCTCCGCTAAGCGTAGGATAGCAGAGAAAGATGCAAAAAGAAAGAGGATGTTATCTCTTGGAAGAGACGGCATCCTCTTGGTCAGCATCATCTTGATTTAGCCTTTACCGTTGATGTATTTATCATACTTATAAAGGAAGGTTACCATCTGACGTCTCAGGCAGTGGCCTTTGGGCTGGAAGGTATTGTCGCTGTAGCCTGCGACGATCTTCTTCTCGGATGCCCAGATCGTTGCTTTGTAGAAGTAATCGGAACTATTGACATCCTTGAACCTGCAGGTTGCGGATTTGGGCTCCGGCTTGTTTGCCATCCTCCAGAGGAAGGTTACCGTCTGGGCTCTTGTGCAGACGCCTGAAGGGTCAAACTTGTCCTTGGACGCACCCGTGGTGATGCCCTTTTCGACAGCCCAGAGGACTGCCTTATAGAAGTAGTCTGAACTCTTGATATCCGTGAAGCCGGTCGTCTTTGACTTAGGGTTCGGACTGCCGTTAAGTCTCCAGAGGAAGGTCATCATCTGAGCTCTGGTACATTCGCTGGAAGGATTGAACTTGGTCTCGTTGTCGTAGCCTTTTACGACACCTTTGGAATGAAGATAGTAGACCGGTTCATACCAGAAATCCTTGGCACTGATGACATCCTTGAATAGGACCTGAACTTCTATCTTTGCATCTTTGTCGCCTGCTTTTCCGGTCAGGACGGTCTTGCCTGCTTTCTTTGCAGTCAGATTGGAATTATCCATCGTCAGGATATCGTTTTTGGAATTGGTCCATGTGCCGGCATCGCTGTAAGGCGGAATGTAATATCTCAAAGCCGTTTTCTGTCCGCAGCAGACCTTGAGCGCTTTGGGGAATTCCTGATATTCCAAAGTAACGTCTATCAGGTTCTTGCAATTGGATATATCCAGGACATCAAGAGGGCCGCTTTCAAGGAATTTCAGGTTCGTATTTGCAGAAAGGTCGATAGTCTTGATCTTGTTCTTCCTGATATTCAAACTTTCCAGTTTGCTATTCTTGGAAAGGTCGAGCTTGGTAAGAGCGTTATCGTTGCATTTCAATGATTCCAGAATCTTGCAGCTGCCAAGATCCAGTTTTGTCAATTTGTTTTCATCGCAATTCAAAGTTACGAGATTTGGATTATTTGATGTGACAAGCTCTGTAAGCTGATTGTTTGTACAGCCAAGAGCATGAAGTTTCGTGTTCTTGCTGACATCAAGTTTTGTCAGTTTGTTATTGGGACAGTAGAGCGTAAAAAGCGTGGTGCATGCTCCGGTATTTAAGGCCGGAAGCTGATTGTCGGAGCAATTGATGTTTTCGAGATTAATGCTCTTGGAAAGATCTATTGCAGTCAGTTGGTTATCGGAACAATTGACGGTCCTGATCTCCGGGTTCTTGGACAGATCCAGTTTTTTCAACTTGTTCCATCCGCAGGAAATACTCGAAAGCTTGGTATTCTTGGAAAGGTCAAGACTAGTTATCTTGTTCCCTTCACACTCTATCGTCGTAAGCTTGATATTCTTGGAAACATTAAGACTCTTAAGTTCGTTATTGCTGCAGTCCAGGTAAGTGATCTGGGTGAAGTATTGGATGCCGGTAAGATCCTTTATCCCTTTTGACGGAACGGCCAGATCAATGACATCCTTTATCTCCTTAGCGGATAAGGAACCGTTGCCGTCGGTGTCGATCCTCTGACTTACATATTTCCTGAAGGTTGCGTCAGGAAAGTTAGTGCTGTTGACTGCAAGTCCCGCCGCGCTGACGGATGTCTTCGGAAGCAATGCTGCCAGCATCGCCGCAGTTAATGCAAGAGTTGTCATTCTGATCTTTGTCTTTATGTGCATTCTCTTTTCTTCCTCCCTTAAGATCTTACGGGAATTACTATGGATATTATACTCAATATCAGACTATCCTGTATCTGGTGCCGCGGCCGCGCCCTTCTATCTCAACGACTCCCTTGTCTGAAAGGCCGTTCAAAAGATTGGTAACCTTGGTCTTGCCCATGTTGATGTTTCCGGATGTCATTATCTCATTTATCTGACGGCTCCTGTTTCTGCTGAGGACATTACATATCGTTGCTTCATCTTCTGTCAGGAGTCTGTGGTCTTCCATAACCGGCAAGGTAACCTTGATCATGCTGCTGTCGACCTCAAAGGAGGGTTTGCGGCTGCTGCCCGAATAGGCGTTTCTGATCCTGCGGATCCCCGTTCCGAACATCTCGATCATGCCGAGCCTGTAGAATATCCCGGCCAGGATGGGATTTCTCAATACCGACAGGTTTCCTGAAAGATAATTCGCTTCGCTGATACCTGAAGGAAGACCACCTGCCGAAACTATCTCAACAGAGTCATCGAACATGGAAATCTTTACGGGAGTATTGATGTCCCAGACCCTGTGTATCAGGGCATTGGCCAGCGCTTCGCGGAAGGCCTCCTCCGGAATCATCTCCACGGTCTTCCTCTTAGTTCCTTTTACCTCTTCATATTGGTAGTAGTCCTTGAACATGGCGACTGCTTCGCCAAAACTCCTGAGGATCGACTGGTCTTCCAAAGTCAGTCTCTTGGTAAAGATATTGATCGTTTCTCCGAATCTTACGATGTCTATCCCGGGAAGAGTGTTCTTATCTGCCAGTATAAAAGCCGCATTGTTATAGCCTTCTTTGTCCGAATAGAGATTCAGCGACTTCAGGATGTCACGGGTCATTTCTTCTATCCCGACCTTATCCTTCAGTTCAGCGGCCAGGACATCAAAGTTCAGATCCTGTTCTTTGGATCTAAATCCTTCGTAATCAAGGTTATCCCCTTCCATAATGAGACGCTTAAGTTCAAGTCTGTCAACTTCAATGGTAGATGTATCGTTGCGCTTATAGGCTTTGGACTTGTAAAAATATGGCTTGCCACTGCCGGGTCTGACTTCAAGGGTTATTGTATTCCTGGAAGAGTTGACCGAAAGGATATAGTCAGGCTGAGGCTTGATCGTATCATTTATCTTGTTCTCGATCGCAAGACATTTCTTGTCTATGTCCTTGATCCCCACGGGCTTGCCCGAGTCATCCACACCGAAGAGGATGCGGCCTCCCTCATAGTTGGCGTAGGCGCTCACTGTCTTCAGGAAAGAATCCGAATTATCGCTCTTGAATTCCAGGTGTCTGTTCTCTTTCATGTGATATCGCTCCGTATTCTTTTCGATATACATATTATAAAAAGGGTCGGGCACAAAAGCAATCGTAAATATTTACGACCGCATTTACGACCGGTTATTGGTACTTAATTCAGTTTGCGACCGCAAAGGATTCGACTTTCGGTACATCTTATGCGCGATAAGTGCCACAATTCCGCCTTGCCTTGGGGCGTTCTTTCATTTAGAATGGTGCAAGGAATAGGGAGAAAAGAAATGAGAAGATATTACAAAGACGACATTCCTGAAGAAAAGAAGCCCAAGACCATCTTCGGGCGCATCCTTTGGATCAGTCTGGGGATCGTGATGATCATCGTGGGTCTTATCGGGCTCATGATCCCCGTTGTGCCGCAGGTGCCTTTCTTCGTTGCGGGAGCTTTGTGCTTCTGCCGTGTTTCCAGGCGTTTCGGCGGCTGGTTCAGGCATCTTAGGCTCTATAAGTTGTTTGTCGGTGAGATCAAGTTCCGCGATTTCTTCAAGAAGGACATAAAGCCCCGCCAGTCGGCAGCATAAGGCCTGTAAGTTTTCATTAAAAAAACACCGCAGATAATGCAATCTGCGGTGTTTTTGTAAGTGAACTTATCTATTGTGATCAGAACAGATCTACTGCCCCGGCGTTCATGCCGTTGATGACATAGTAGGTCTTGTTGTCCTCAGGCTTAACATAGACATCGACTGTCTTGATGGATGCATCGACCTTGTTGACCTTGTCAACGATCGTCTTGTAGTCGGTCTCGTTGCCCTTGTACTGGATAACGAACTTGTCGGGTGCCTTGATGGCCTTGGGAGCAGCCTTCTTGGCAGCTGCTTTCTTTGCAGCGGGCTTCTTAGCAGCTGCTTTCTTTGCAACGGGCTTAACTGCAGGCTTCTTAGCGGGAGCCTTCTTCTCTTCCTTCTTTGTTTCAGCCTTTACAGCTGTCTTTGCGGGCTCAGCCTTCTTGACTTCTGCTTTCTTTGCTGCGGGCTTAGCTGCCTTCTTTGCAGCTGCCTTCTTGGCAGCGGGCTTCTTAGCGGGAGCCTTCTTCTCAGCCTTGGGTGCCTCTGCCTTTACGGGAGCTGCTGCTTTGGTTGCTTCAGCCTTAACGGGCTCAGCCTTGGGAGCCTCTGCCTTTGCTGCTGCGGGAGCTGCCTTGGGCTCTGTCTTGTCGGCAACCTTCTTTGCTACCTCGTTGACCTTGGCCTTGGAGCATGCCTTGACCTTGTCCTTCTTCTCGATGGCTTCCTTCTTGATGGTCTCGGTCTTGTCTTCTACCTTGGCCTTTGTCTCCTTGGCAACGGTCTTGGTCTTCTCGACTGCCTTGCCGGCTGCCTCTCCGACTTTCTTAGCTTCTTCCTTAACCTTCTCGGAAGCCTGTTCTACTTTAACTTCAGCGGTCTTAACGGCCTCTTTTACTTCTTTCTTGATCTCTTCAACTGCCATAACGGCACCTCCGATCTTTCATTAAATTGTTTTTCTAAACGCACATAATTTATACTTCTTTGCCTTTACAGTCAAACACAAGCTTTTACTGTATCGGCCGCATTTTTTGTCTATATTATCAAAGAGCGGCATAACCCATGTAAAGCGTTCTCATGTTCTCTTCGTTCATGATGTATGTATTATCATGCCTTGCGCCTTCAAAGACCTTATTGCCGTCCTTATACACGAACAGCTGATTACGGGAGATCTCCTCCCAGGGTCCTGTCGTCAGCGGGCGGGTCGAGAAGATCACGGAGCCCTTCTTTTCGAGCTTAAAGAGCGTGCCCTCTTCGTTCTTATGGATATAGAAATATTCGCCGTCGAAGATCACGAGATTGATCTTATTATGGGGCGACAGTTCCTGCACGATCTCATCCATCAGCCAAAAGCGAATGGCCGGATCTCCGGAGCCGTCGTTTTCGCGGTAAAGGGAATTCATGCGGTCAACGATATAAAGAAGTATCCTCTCGCTGTCTGTCGTTCCCTTCTGCAGGCACTGGTAGTGCTTGAGTTCTTCTGATTCGAATATAGTGCCGTTATGCATCAGGGTCCAGTTTCTGCCTGAATCGTCTTTGGCCGTGAAGGGATGGGTGTTGTTGAAGTTGACGTCACCCACCGTTGCGCGCCTGATGTGGGCCATCATGCGGGAAGATCTGATCTCATCAGTCAGGCGGTGCTTAAGGTAGTAACTGTCCTTGGCTCTCACAGGCTCTTTTTCGACCGATATGTTGCCTTCGTCGAAAAATGCCAGGCCCCATCCGTTCGGGTGCTCCGAACTGTGATCGAAAAAGTTCTTAAGGAACCAATTAAGCTCGATATTATGGTCAGATGTAACTGCGAACAGTTCGCACATGATCAAGATACTCCTTATCTTCTTCGGGAAGTGTCCTGCCTGCAAGTCTTATCAGGTATTCTCCCCATTCTTCCGCCTTCTTGCCACCATATATTTCTGCATGCAGGCCGTCTCTTTCGATCTTCTCCACCGCTTCCTGAATCTCATCTGCTGTCTTGATGTCTGAAAGTGCTTCATCCAGCAACTTAAGGTTCTCATCGGAATAGATAAGTCCCTTGATCAGGGCTACATAGCCCAAAGCCTTGTTGATCGGCACTGCGTCAGCGACCCTGATCTCGATGTATTTCTTCACTCTGAAGTGGAAAAAGCCCATTGACATGAAGTGCTCAATAAGTCTTTTCCTGCGCTCTTCCGTAAGGTCCTCTTCCCTGAGGATACCTTCATCGAAGAGGTCTTTGGCGCTCTTGCCTGCAACATAAGATGTTTCGCCTTCGTCCGTAAGCAGGATAAGGGGCGTGTTGTAGATGACATCAGCCATTTTATCGTAGCCGAACCCTTCTTCCAGCGAATAAGGCACGAAGCCTGTCCTTGAAGGGTCCAGATCGTCCCACTCCTGGATCCTGAGAAGGTGCTTCTTATCTTCGTGGCCGGGCAGGTAAGAAAGCTCATCCGTCTTGTTTTCCATAAGGATCATGAGGATAGGAGAGATCTTGGATAAGACGCGGAGCTTTCTTACCATGTCTTCCTCGTTTTTGTAATCGACCGAGATCTGGGCAGAGCCTGATGCTCTCATCATGTATCTGCCGTATTTGCCGGACTCCTGAAAGTACTTATCCATGTACTCATACCTCTTCTTTGGCGACAGGGGAATATCGTCAGGCGTTATCTCTCCCGTCTCGACTTTTGGGAGATTGCCCGCGGTTATCAGACGGTATCCTCTCATTGCGAATATCAGGCTCCAGTTGCTGAAGAATGTATCGTAGACTCTCCTGATGGAAGCCGTATCGTGGAAAGGATTGATGCTGATCTCGAACTGGCAGGAAGGCTCAAGGCTTATGGAATGGTCTTCCGTCACATAACCAACCGGATAGCCGTCCATATAGGTAATCTCGGCCTTAAGATATTTTCCGACATCGTAGATCAGTTTGGATATCTCATGGAATCCGATCTGATCGCCGTTGGAATCGACTACAAAATGCTCGATCTCAAGACCCAGATCCTTCGAATCCGTCTCACCGCTCCTAAGATATTCTCTTATCTCATCTCTTATACTCATCTCTTTATCCTCCATTCCTTTTCCGGAAAAGCACTCTTTTCGGGCTTTCCGGAAGCTGCGGGGCAGGCTTTTCGCGATGAAAAACCTACAAATTTCATAGGTTATAACATAGTAAGTCTATCGAGTCAATAGGTTTTATAGGAATATCGGCGCCTTAAAGGGGCTCAGGCATATCTCATGCCGCGCATAACAATGTTACAAAGTCAATGGGAACGGGCTTTTTTCCTTCTTATGAAAGCCGTGAGGACGCGCCTGGTAAAAAGGTCGATGAGCCAGCAGACGCAGTAGACGGCCAGGACGATGAGCGCCATCTTGATGAGCCAGAAGCGGCCGTTATAGAACTTGGGATCTGAGATGTTGAAGATATCCGTCCAGAGCAGATCCCTGACACGCGAGGATTCGGAGATCATGTAAACGCCGAGGTTTCCGGCGCTCACGAAGGCGATGACCCTGGCTATAGACGGGTGCTTTTCGAGACGGATCATCTCGAAGATCCTGAACAGGCATACGCCCTGAAGGACGGTTATGGGGTGATCGTAGTAGTAGGCGACCTTCTCGATCCTCTTGTCCGGGTAGTTCAGGACCAGCAGGACGTTGAGCACGAGAAGGATCAAGAAGATGAAGATGTAGATCCAGGGTTTGTCGAAGATCTTTGTTGTCCCGTCCTCCGCCTTTGAGATAAATTTGTGCTTTCGCATGTAGGCGCCCAGGATGTACATGTAGATGAAGCCGTAGAGGCCCTTGCCCTCTTCGGTCCAGATGATGTTTTCGATCTTGAACACCTGGCGCATGGGCTCGAGCTTTGACAGGGGCTGCCATATCGAGAACAAAAAGAAGAGAACGCCGACCAGGATCAGGAAATTCCTGCGGTCGAGCTTTTCGATCATGAGGTTGAGGAAGGGAGAAAAGATGACGACCAGAAGGTAGAGCGTCATGAAATACCACTGCTTGGATACGGCGGGAAGAAGGGTCTTGATGATCAATACCGGTTTGCCGATGCCGCCGTCGGCTATGGCGAAGATGATCCTTATCACGACCGAGTAGAAGAGCATGGGGAAATAGACTTTAAGGAGTCTGTTGATGTTGATCTTCGTGCCGGCGGTGCTCAGGAAGTAGCCGGTGATCATGATGAAGATGTAGACGGGGCACCTTGAGAACAGGAGCAGGATCCAGTAGATGACCCTGAGGGAGCCCTTGTCCCCGGCTGCCACCGACTCGAAACCGCCGTAGATAGCGAGGTGCAGATAGCAGATCTGGAGCATTATCACGACGCGCAGGAGTTCTATTCCCGCGTGTCTGGTCCTGACATTGCTGTCCTTATTAATCGCTTGTCCTTGAAGGTCCGGCATCTTAAGTCCTTAAATCCCCTTGATCTGATGTGGATAGGATATCAGGAATGTCCGCGGGTGTAAAGAAAAACAAAGGATCTGCCCCTTTATGTTATAATCTCTAAAAGCAAGGGGGAAGGGAATATGAATCATCTCAAAAAGTTCACTTGTGCAATGCTCTGCGCCGTTTATGCGCTCGGTATCACGGGCCTTACGGGCTGTCAGTCCGCAAACATGGACGATACGAAACCCCAGATCTTAGAAAGCATATCGAAAGTTGCCGATTGTGTAAAAGACCGTGACTACTCATCCCTCTCGGCTTATCTTTACGAAGACAATGACAATCTCCGCGAAAAGTTCGATCTCGGAGAAGGCAAAGACGACGAAAAGACCGTTGCCGTCCGGAAAGCGATAGCTTCCACGATCCGCCACAATATAAAGACTGAAACACTCACATATTCTTTTTTCAACAAGGTCGGTACGGTCAGTGTCGACTTTATGCTCGTCGATTACGAGAAATTCGCCGAAAACAACATATATTACGGCTCGGTTGAGAGCATGGAGAAGAGCCTCAAGGATTTTGACCGAAAGTTCATAATGGTATGTACGGTCCCCCTGAGGTTCGTCTTCAACGACGACAAGGCCGTGCTGGAAAACTCCGAGATACTGGAGCAGGTCTATTCTTTCTACGACTTCGACAAGATCGTTTTCGGAGATAACCTGCTCGAACACCTTTCAGATCCCACTTTCGTTGACAGCAAGGACGGCGTATACACGGATCCCGATTCCATTACCCTGGAACTCAAGCTTGACGAAAAAGGACAGAAATTCGACTGGAAATACGACTACGAAGTAGCCCACACCGGAAAGGACGGAGCAGAAGAAGTGCTCTATACGGCTTCTGAAGAAGTCGGAGCGGGTTCCGAAACCATCCGGATCCGCTATTCCAGCAGCAAAGAGATGGAAAAAGGAAGTTACCGCATATCGGTATTTTTCGGTGACAAGCAGTCTGATTATGAATGCAAGGTGGAACATTCCCCCAAGGACCCGCAGCCGGGAGAGTACTTCCGCTGTCCCGAAGGAGACAGTTTGCAGCTCGCAAATTCCGACATCAGCGTTAAAGTTTACGGCAAATATTTCTTCGTCGCCGATAATTCTTCTCTGGGAGAAGATATCCTTGCCACCTACGGCAAGAGCATGCTCGAGTTCATAGTCTCGGACGACGACGGCGACGAGTCCAATGAGTACCTGTTCAGCCTGTACAGTTCGAATTACGGAAATGAAAGCGTTAAAGAGGTCATAGACTATTTTGCCAAGACCCGCAAAGAGTCATATGAAGGCATCGGCGACAAAGTCAAGACCAAGAAAGGCAAGGTCAAGATCGGTAAGAAAGAATACCAGTACTGCGACGCCACGATAACGCGGGGCAAGCACTCGGTTATAAACAGACTGATCGTGGTGCCTGTCAAAAACGGCTTCCACCTCGTCATGGTCATAGCAAGATCGGAAGATTCAGTTAAGACATATACTTCCATGCTTAAGTAAGCCGAGCGCATCGACCCTCCGGCGGGAAATTATGCACGGGAGTACGGGCAAGAGGGCAAAACACCTGTCAAATGCCCCTAAATACCGCAGTTATCACGCATTATTATATTTATTCTGACAATAGCGCCGCAGGTGGAAAAAGAATAAAATACCACCAATAGAAAAACAGTTTTCGGCAGGAGGAATAACTCAATGTCAGATAAAAAGCAGAACAAGAGCGATAAGAAGGACTCCAAGGCGAAGAAGATCTTGAACAAGATCTTTATCGACGGCTTGTCCGGTATGGCAACCGGCCTTTTCGCCACCCTCATCATCGGAACGATCATCGGTACGATCGGCGGTTACATCCCCGCTCCTGTCGGAACTTATGTCACTCTCGTAGGCAAGATGTGCCAGTGCCTGATGGGCGCGGGCATCGGTCTGGGCGTCGCGATCAAGTTCAAGGAGAGCCCGCTCGTTACGATCTCCGCTGCTGTATGCGGCATGATCGGATCTTATGCCAAGGTATTTACCGCCGCAGCTCCCCTGCTTCAGGAAGGCAAGGTGCTCCTCCCCTCTCCCGGTGAGCCTCTGGGGGCTTTCATAGCAGCTCTGATCGGCATCACTCTGGGACATTTGGTTTCAGGCAAGACCAAGGTCGACATCATCGTAACGCCTCTCGTCACGATCGCGACCGGCGGCGCTGCAGGCATCTTCCTGGGACCTTATGTATCGGCTTTCATGACATGGCTCGGCAGCCTCGTTAACTGGGGAACCGAACAGCAGCCTCTCCTCATGGGCATCATCGTATCCGTATTGATGGGTATCTTCCTTACCCTCCCCATATCTTCTGCCGCGATCGGCGTTGCTTTGGGACTTAACGGGATCACAGCCGGTGCAGCCACGATCGGATGCTGCTGCAACATGATCGGATTCGCCGTCATCTCCTACCGCGAAAACAAGGTCAACGGCCTCGTCGCACAGGGTCTCGGAACTTCCATGCTCCAGATGCCCAACATCATCAGAAACCCCAGGATCTGGCTGCCCTCGATCATATCGAGCGCAATCTTGGGACCCATATCGACATGCGTGCTTCAGATGACATCCAACGCCGTAGGTTCAGGTATGGGAACCGCAGGTCTCGTAGGACCTATATCGACATTCACGACCATGATCGAGACAACTCCCGCATGGATCGTAATCATAGAGATCGTTGTCATGTACTTCATCCTCCCTGCTGCAATCAGCCTGGGTCTTTCGGAGATCATGCGCAAGATCGGCTGGATAAAAGCGGGCGACATGAAGCTCGACGACTGATATCGGAATATATCAGACTATTGTAAGGGAAAAGAGGAATAGATATGGCTACAGGAGCCGAAGAATATGCAAAGGCGAGGAAACTCGCCGTAAAAGAACAGCATAAGGCGTTGAGCCAGGGCCGACACCCCTACCTCCACGCTCTTGACGATATGCTCACCAGCAGGACAACTCTTTCGGAAGAATCGGTGGGCACGCGTGAGATACCTCTCCCGCAGGTTGTCGGAACAGTGACCCGCGGAAGGCAGGAATCTTTCGCCAGGAACTTTATGCCCTTGTTAGGGCCTGATACTGAGTTTGCGGCCAAGTGGATCAGCTTGATCGAGTATCAGATGGAAGAGGGGATCAGCGATGCCATCAAGGTAATCGAGTTCATGGGCAAGTTCTACGTACTGGAGGGCAACAAGCGTGTGTCCGTCTTAAAGTACCTGGAACAGCCCACGATCCTCGCAACCGTAACGCGTGTCCTGCCCCCGGAATCAGACGATCCGGAAGTTGTCATCTACTATGAATTTTTGAAGTTCTTCAAGTGCACGGGCATCTACAACATGCTCTTCACCAATGTGGGATCTTACGACAAGCTCGCGGAATGCTTAGGGCTTACATACGACGAGCCCTGGGACGATGACATCGTACTGGACTTAAAGTCCGCATTCCTCAACTTCACCAAGGCATACGAAGCAGGCGGCGGCAAGGCATTCTCCTCCATCACGGCGGCGGACGCTTTCCTCGTATATATCGAATCCTATAAATACGAGAGCCTCGTAAACACGCCCGCTGACGAGATCAAGAAGAACTTGGGACCCATCTGGCCCGAGTTCAGGATCCTTGCAAACGGCAGTCAGATCACATTCTCCGAGGAGCCCCAGCTCCACAAGAAGAGCACGATACCGATACTGGATACCATTTTCGATAAGCCTGCTTATAATGAGCAGCACCCGCTCAAGGTCGGATTCCTTTACGACGGCTTCAAGGACAAGTCGCGCTGGATCAACGGTCACGAGATGGGCAGAGCTTATCTTGAGAGCGTATATCCCGGAGTCGTAAACACTTTCGCTCTTGAAGGCATCAGCGACGAAGAGGAGTTCGACGAGGCAGTCGAGAAGGCTGCAGCCGCAGGGACCGAGCTGATCTTCACGACTTCGCCGATCCAGATGGAGCCTGCGCTCCGCGCGGCGGTAAAGCACCCCGAGATCAAGTTCATGAACTGTTCGGTGCACTTTTCGCACGGGGCGGTCAGGACTTATTACGGAAGGATGTACGAAGCCAAGTTCATGCTGGGAATCGTTGCCGCAAGCCTTGCAAAAGACCACAGGATCGCTTATGTTTCGACCTATCCGATCTGCGGCAACATCGCCAACATCAACGCTTTCGCGATCGGCGCATCGCTCGTAGACCCCCAGGCAAAGATCCATCTTACCTGGTCCTGCCTGAAGGACGAATACTGGCGTGAATATGTGCGCGAAAACAATTTCCACATCGTATCCGGACCTGACCTCATCAAGCCGGTCCGCGCCGACAACGAGTACGGTCTCTATGCCATAGGCGACAACGGTCAGGTAACGAACATCGCTTTCGCCGAGTGGAAGTGGGGCAAATACTATGAGCTCATCGTCAAGGCGATCCTGAACAACGCCTGGAACGCCGAGGCTGACGATGCCAAGGATTCGGCCCTTAACTACTGGTGGGGCATGACTTCGGGAGTAATAGACATCAATCTGTGCAACGATAACATCCCCTACAGCACGAGGAAGATGATCGAGGGCTTGAGGCGCTGCATCACGGCTGATACGATCAATCCTTTCGAAGGTGAACTCAGGAGTCAGACATCTGTTATTAAAGAAGCTGACTCACCACGGTTATCAAACTCGGATATAATCAATATGAATTGGCTCAACGACAACATCGAGGGCACCATCCCGTCGTTCGAAGAACTGACGGAGAAAGCCCAGATGACAGTCAAGGCCAACGGAATACCGCTCTTAACGGAAAGTGAAAGATAATGAAAGTCCTGATAGTCGCCGACATCGAAGATAAGCGCTTATACGATTTCTACCGCAAGGAACGCACCGAGGGTGTCGAATTGATCGTAGCATGCGGCGACCTGAAACCGGACTATCTGGATTTCCTTATCACAATGGTCAACGTGCCCACCATCTATGTGCGCGGCAACCATGACGACAGATATATCAAGGACCCTGTCTGGGGTGCGGAATGCATCGAAGACAGGGTCTTTAAGTTCAAAGGCTACACCTTCGCAGGGCTCGGCGGTTCCATGCGCTACAACCCCGACGGTCAGAATATGTACAGCGAAAAGGAGATGCGCTGGCGCGCAGCCAAGCTCGCCCCCAGGATCCGTCTTGCAGGGGGTCTCGACGTGCTCGTCACCCACGCGCCCGCCAAGGATCACGGCGACTTGGAAGACCTCCCTCACAGAGGCTTTGACACCTTCAACCGCATGATGGAAAAATATAAGCCCGCCTACATGTTCCACGGCCATGTCCATGCAAATTACGCCCGCAATGTCCAAGCGCAGACCACCCACGAATCAGGCACATTGATCTGCAACGCATACGGCTATCAGATAATAGAACTTCCCGACAGATAATATGGCACATCTTACACCGGCACAAAAGAGCATATCGGATCTTGCGGAATTCTATAAAGACAGCGGGATAGATACGCTCTGCGGCGCCGTCCTCTTCGATGAAAAACTCGATAAGGATCTTGTGACAAAGGCAGTAAGACATCTTCTTTCCAAGCACGAAAATTTCAATCTCCGCTTCACGCGTGAAGACGGCAGGATCGTTCAGAATGTGGTAGTGTCTGAAGATATTCAGGTCCCGCACAAGTCCTTCGACAGCATTGAAGAACTCCGTGAATACTGCAATAAAGATGCCCGTATTCCCTTCGGCTGCGACGGATCTGTCATGTACCGCATAATGACATTCGATCTTCCTTCAAGATCAGGCATAATGCTGAGCGCAAGCCACCTCATAGCCGATGCCTGGACCTACAGCCTGATCGTAAAGTATTTCTACGACAGCTATAACGCGCTCAAGAACGGTCTGCCGCTCGATATGTCCGCAGGCAGATACAGCGACTATATCTTAAAGTCAGATGAATATCTTGCTTCGGATTCATATCTTAAGGACAAGGAATTCTGGGAAGCTGAATATTCGGGCGGCATAAGCCCTTCTTCCCTCGGCAGGACCATTAATGAGAGCGGCATTGAATCAGCAAGATACATAACCGGCATCTCAGAGGAACTCTCGCAGGCAGCGGTAAGATTTGCAGTCGAAAACAAAAGTACCATCGCTGTTCTTTTCGAGACTGCGATATTGATATATCTCGACAGGATAAACGGCGAGGAAGGTCCCGTCACGATCGGCGTTCCGATATCCGGAAGAGGAAATGCGGAAGAAAAGAAAACAGCCGGCATGATCATCTCCACGATCCCTTTGACTGCTGCGGTCGAAGGCAGCATGAGCGTCATTTCTTTATGCCGGAAGGTAAGTTCCAAACACCGCGAGATCTTCCGCCACAGAAGACTTCCCTACGAAGACATAATCCGCGCGGCAAGACAGAATTCCGCGGGTCTCATGAGGCTCTATAACGTCATCGTGAGCTGCCAGAATTCAAGGACCGACGTGCCTTCCGTCACAGAGTGGTTTTCGGGCGGGCATTCGGAAGTGCCTCTTGCGATCCATATCGACGACCGCGACAGCAATGGCAATTACAAGATAACCATCGATCATCAGACCGGGATCTATAGCCCCGAAGAAGCAGCTCTCACCGCGGAGAGGATCAAGCACATAATCAGGCAGATGGTATCCGATAAGGACCTTATGGTAAAAGACATATCGATCCTGCCTCCTTCGGAAAAGGAGCTGATCCTGGATGGATTCAATCAGACCGCAGCAGATTACCGCAAGGATTCATGCGTGCAGGAGATGTTTTCCGAGAAAGTCATCTCTAATCCCGACGGCATTGCGATAAGTTTTGCAGGCAAAGATCATACATTCGCCAACATCGATATGATGTCTGATACTCTTGCTTCTTCACTTATCGACAAAGGAGCAGGCCCCGGCAATATTGTTCCGATAATCGCATCAAGGAGTCATCTCGTGATAATCTCCATGCTCGCTGTTCTTAAGACCGGTGCAGCTTACATGCCCGTATCCCCCGACTATCCGGAGTCCAGGATAAGCTACATGACTGATGCCGTAACGACATCCTGCGTGCTTACATCCGGATACGACTATGAAGGTGATAATGTCATTGATCTTGATACTTTCGACTTCGATAAAAAAAGCGAAAAGGTTCTCTTCAGAAACTCCCCCGCTGACCTTTGTTATGTGGTCTTCACTTCAGGTTCCACAGGCAAGCCCAAGGCGGTCGGCATCACGCATAAGAACGTTCTTAACTACTGCGCCTGCAATCAGTTCAATGTCGCAGGCGGAATAATAAAAGGATCTGACAGGAAGATACTGTCAGTTACAAATATCGTTTTCGATATCTTCGTAACGGAAAGCATCCTAGCTCTCCTTAACGGCATTCAGATCGTAATGGCATCAGACGATGATGTCTTCTCCGGCAAAGCCCTAGCATCGCTCATAAGATCTTCCGGCGCAAACATCATCCAGACGACGCCAACCAAGATGAAAAGCTATCTGCTCGATAAGGAATTTGCTTCATGTCTTAAGTCGATCGGCACCGTGATCCTGGGCGGCGAAGAATTCCCCGAATCTCTTGCCGGGATAATCGCCTCAAAGACCGGCGCATCCATATATAACATATACGGTCCTGCCGAGACCACCGTATGGTCTTCTTATTCTTCTGTCGGCAAGGGCGACATCACGATAGGAAAACCCGTTGCAAACACTTCGATCTATATATTGGACGGATCTTCTGCCCCCTGCCCCGTCGGCATCACGGGCGGGATCTTCATATCAGGCGACGGCGTCGGCCCGGGCTATATCAACAACCCGGAACTTAGTTCAGAGCGCTTCGTTCCCGATCCTTGGCACGAAGGTCAGATCATGTATGAGACCGGCGATCTCGGCTACTTCCTCCCTGACGGAAGGATCAGGTTCTGCGGGCGCCGTGACGGTCAGATCAAACTCCGCGGGCTTAGGATCGAATTGGGCGAGATCGAGCATGCCATGACCGACATCACGGGCATCGATCTTGCTGCAGCCGTCTTAAGAAAAGACGATTCAGGCAATCCCTATCTCATCGGATTTTATACTTCCTCCATCCCGGTCTTGGAGCAGGACATCCGCACGATCCTCCTTGGAAAACTCCCTTCTTACATGGTTCCCAACAGGATAATCCCGATCGAAAAGATGCCTCTCACCGCGAGCGGCAAGATCGAAAGGAAGAGCCTGCCGGAAGTTACTGTCATCACTGATTCCGCCAATGAATATGTTGCCCCCGGAAACGATACGGAGAAGGTCCTGTGCGAACTGTTTGCGAAGGTCTTGAAGCGCAACAGGACAGGCTGCGAAGACGACTTTTTCGAATCGGGCGGCGACAGTTTTGCAGCGATGGAACTGGTCGCTCTGGCATCCGAAAAAGGTCTTGAGTTCGGCGTCAGATCGATCTACGAATGCCGCAGCGTAAGAAAGCTTGCGGCAAGCATTGGATCAGTTCCTGCAGCCGAGGAAGCACCATCCTTAGATCACTCGGCCTTCCCCCTCGAAAGGACCCCGCGGGACCTCCGCTTCTTCCGCCGCTTCGCGTCTTTCTCCCGCAGACATTACAGGCTTAATGTCAAGTTTGAATCTGACGTAGACTTTAACGGGCGCTTCATCATCTGCCCCGATCACGAGACCATGTTAGACCCCCTCTGGGTCTGGGCCGCCCTTGAAGATAAGATCGACATCAACGACTGCGCCGCCATCGGTGCCGCAGAGTTCCTGGATAAGAAACTTTCATCATCGATCTTCAGGCTGATCGGCGGCATTCCCGTCGACAGGACCGGCGACTTCCTCCCTGCTCTTACCCGCGCTGAAGAAGTGATCTTGAAAGAAAAGAAATACCTCCTGATCCACCCCGAAGGCACCCGCTCCAGAACAGGTGAATTGAGCGAGTTCAAGATAGGCGCAGGCATTATCGCAGCCAACACGGGAATCCCCGTGATCCCGGTCTCCTTGCACGGCGCAGGCGGGATCTTTCCGGTCGGTACCAAGAGGCCAAAGCTTTTCGCGCCTAAAGATCATCCCCTCACGATCCGCTTCGGCAGCCCTGTTGTTCCCGAAGGCAAGTCACCGGAAGAAATAATGGCAGAAGTCAGAGAGCAGATCGTGTCCCTGCGATAAAGTAGCCAAGCAAGTTGCTCTGTGTTATATCTCCGCTTCGCTCCGATATAACACATTTCTCGCAACCCTTGCAAGCAAGTTGCTCTGTTTTATATCTCCGCTTCGCTTCGATATAACACATTTCTCGCAACCCTTGCAAGCAAGTTGCTCTGTTTTATATCTCCGCTTCGCTTCGATATAACACATTTCTCGCAACCCTTGCAAGCAAGTTGCTCGAATATATGTTATAATCACGGTCGCGGCTTCGAGGTGTAGCGCAGTTGGTAGCGTACGTGCTTTGGGAGCATGGGGTCGCGGGTTCGAATCCTGTCACCTCGACCATCGTTTCAATAATGAAAAAGACTGCAAAACCCCTGATATTAAAGGTTTTGCGGTTTTTCATTATATGTTTCATTACTATATGATAATGAAAAAATCGATCAGAATTTACTTCCAAATTTACTTCCAATAAAAAGGTCCCCGCTCGGCGAGGCTCGAACGGGGGTCCTAGGGGGGATATTTTATGGATATTTTCGAAAGAAGGATTATCGGGTAGATCGAATGCCTCGCAGATATCATTTTAGATATTGGTTGAAGCAGAATCCCTGATAACAGGTATTCCCGTCTGTATACTGAACACAGTACCAAGATCCAATACGGGATCCCAGTCCCGCTACCGTCTTTCCCTTTTTAATGGTCTTCAGGACGTTATACTTTGTCCCGGGACCATCTCTTAAGTTCAGATTATCCTTATCAGTTACAACAGTATATTTCTTGTCGATACCTGGGTCTTTCGATGCCTTCGAAAGCATAGCGGCTTTGATAGTCTTAACCGCCTGAGTCGGTGTTGAAGGGGCTGGAGCTGCTGTCTGCTTCTCTTCAGTAAAGAAGGGTGATTGTGCCCAATATGGCCACGCCTTAGCATTGAACTTTGTCTTGACCACACCGTATGCATGTCCTTTCGCCTCGATCACATAACCATCAACATATACACCAACATGTGTCTTCTTGGAATCAGAGCCCTTGAAGACAAGCCTGCCGTTCATCTTGTCAAAGGATGCAATCTTACCCTTCTTTGTGGCCTTGTTATAGAGTCCGTTAGCCCCCAGATCCTGTGATGTGTTGTACTTCGGCACAGATGTAGGAGTATCTGACCACAAAGCCCCGTTATGGAGCCCCACGCAGTCATATACTCGTTGGCCATACTGTGAAGAGAAGTCTTTAGCCGTGTAATACTTCGGGTACTGTTTCTTCTTTTCATCATAGAGCTTCTTAGAAGAAGTCTGACCAAATGTTCCAAACCAGTACGGTTTTCCTACCTGGGCCTTGGCGTATTCAACCAGATATGCATTTGATTTCATCGTTATTATCTCCCTTCTTTATTTGATCTTTATTGCCCTATACCTGACAGAGATTTCAAGTGATGCATTTGAATCTGTATGATATGCTGTGAAATATACAGGTGTTGAAGCGCTCAGATTTAAAATGGTCCCAACATGCAAAATTGTAGAAACATTACTGGCAGTAACAGGAGGACATCTTGCCGAATTAACAACACCGCCTAAATTTTGTGATGTTGTCGATATTCCGCATGCTCTATAACCACCACTTGATGATGCAAAGATAAATCCAGCTTCAATCAACCAAACCCCTGCAGCAAAAGTTTCAGAAGCAATATTTGTCGGAGTCGAACCCGAACTCACCTGCTTTGAGGCAGGCTCTTTATTCTCGTAATTCGTGGGAACAGTATTAGTAGCCGCTATAGTTACAGTTCCACTACTGTTCGAAAGAGAAACGTTGCTTCCCGCCTTTAAATTCAAAGCTGTAGTATTATTCCCCAAAGCCTGCGTTCCATTAACTTGAATTGGTCTATGGGTATTCGTATCGGTCGCTGCTATTGTAACCGTTCCACTGCTATTCGAAAGTGAAACGTTGGAGCCAGCCTTTAGGTTTAGAGCAGTATCATTATTGCCCAACACCTGTGAATCATTTACCTGTATAGGTCTGTGCGAATTGACCAGGGGGCCGCTTAATCCGTTGCTATTATCTACAGAAACCAATGACTTTCTGGAGCCTGATGAATTATATACAAATATTTCTTTGTTAGTTCCGCTTCCGTTTGTCGAAAAACCTATTACACCGGAATTAGAAGCAGATGGTTTGACTCCAATAACAGCATTATTAGTTCCATTACCGACAACCGTTAAATCACCATCACCACTTGTTTTTGCTTGAATTTTTATAGATCCGCTTGCAACTCCATCAACACGATCAAGTTTATCTCCCGTTATATATCCGCTATCGTTAATCAGATCTGATACTTTAGTGGGAATGCTTGGTTTATTCTTTATAAAATCATCAGATGTATTATTACTCTGATTCCAATCAGGCTGAACGTTGACTTCGGCTCCTGCAGCTATTCCTGCAAGTTTCGTCTTCTCGGTGGTTGTATAGTCTTCTGTAGACAACCCTTTTCCAGTTACCTTGTCAACCTTAAGTTCAAGTAAGGAGTCCACTTGTGCTTTTGTGTAATAATTTGAGAGATTAATAGAAGTATCACCTATTAATTCCCAACCGGTGCTCGTTCCTGTAATATTGATGTATTCATCGTATATATTATCTGTTTGAGCAGTTGTCTTCGGAAGAAGGTATATAGTTGATGTTGAAATATTCTGTGTCGGCAGAATCTGGACAACCAATATATTTATCGTTGATACTGCGCTGATCAAAGCATTAACTTCCGCTTGGGTGTATGTATCTGTCTTCAGATAGTAATTGGAAAGATTGTTAACAGTATTAGTGATAAATCCCGCATCATTTTGAAGATCTGAAACCTTGACAGGAATAGAAGAAGCAAGAGCGACTATATCAGCTCTTGCTTGTGCATCTCCAACTTCATATAATTCCTCTTTGGGGGTATTATAGTACTCTGTCATCAGCCCGTCATAGTTAGGCATCAGGATCACCTTCCTCAACAGACTTTAGATTCTTCTGGTAATTTGATGCTAATATCGTAACGGCAACACCAATAAAGGTATCAAGAGCCGCACATGTAGCAACGATCTGTTGGCCGTATGGAATGCCCCAAATATCGACTACAGCTGTCATAAATGTAACTGCAGGAGCAACTAACAATGCAACCTTTTTGATTATGTCATATGTCTTGTTATTCATCCTTTCACCTCCTGATTTTTCTCAAGATCTTCTATCCTGTGGTTTGCGACCTTGATTTGTTCTTCAGTAAGATCAGCTCGGCCTTCAAGCTTATACACTCGATCAATCAGGCCATTATGCTTTTCAACTTCCTTTTTGAGCTCATCGATTTTGTAATTAGTAAGTTTATTTGCTGTAAAAACTGATACGACACCGCCCAAAGCAGTTCCGGCAAGAGAAAGAACTGCAACTAATATTTCACTTGTCATTATCCTTCCTCCTTAAGACTGACTTATTGTTATCGAGTACTCAACTTGCATGGTTTGAGCAGATGTTTTTGTGATAACAGATGCCAGATTATAGACGCTGGCCGCATACATCTTGTTAAGGACTGCCGACGGATATGGACAATCAAAGTAATAAGATCCCGACATACCGGAAAGCCAAAGTAACGGTTTGAACTTATCGGCACCAACAATGTTCATCATCACATCCCTGCTGTTCCAGCCATTCAATGCCGGTGCGTCTTTCAAACACTGATATACCGTATTGTTGTTTATGAGATGACCATTCGCCATCAGTATGCGGTTATGCCCTAAATAAACCGACCATGCCCAAGCCCTATCCATTGTGACATTACCAGGATTTGAAATGTCCGTAGTAGTTCCGGTTGCAATATCTATCTTCAAATAGGTTGATAAATCGCCCTTATAAAGATATATATAATCCGCTATACCATTATCGGAAGCAGGGTTTAAAGCAACATGTGCTGGTCTATAACCTGTGTTAACGTTCAGTGAGATCTGTGAAGAAAGAGTTAATGTTCGCGTTGTATTTGTTTTAGCTATCAGATCTATCTCGTTTAAATAAATCGTATTAGTAGGAGATGCTGTTATAATACCGATCGTAAGTTTCTTTGTACCAGAATTATAAAAGAAAAAATGCCTCACATTATTGATATTAGCAGCGGTGCCTGCAGAGAGATTAACGTTAAATGATTCTGCATGATCATTTTGTCCTTCTCCGACAGGGCCAAGAAGATCTGCTTTTGTAAGGATTATCGGAACCACTGAAACAGAACAAATCATATCCGTTATCGAATAACAGATCATCGTGTTTTCATCAAGCATTTCAAAAGGTTGCTTTTGGTAATAGCTGCTTATGTTATCAACATATCTCTTGGTAATAACTTTTGAGTTAATCTCTGCCAACGGACTATATGTCGGGAATGTCAGATTCGCTTTCCCTGTTCCGCAATCTCCTGTATCTGCATGAGTCAAAGTTAGGGCTCTTATGGGACCATTCCCTTGAGATGCATCCCATGTCCATACATGTTTCCAGCCGATTGCTTCTCCGCTACTGATAATCTCTTCAGAAAGATTTGAATTAGGGATACCTCGGGCAAGATCGTCAGCTGCACCACCGTGTTCCTGATCATATGTATTTTGTCCGGCATGTGCTGTCACTGAATTCGATGTTTCTGAAGGGAGAAATACATCATTGGTATCTGAAATCTCGCCACTCCATAAACATACGCCACCCAAGAGTTTCTGGTATATGGGCAAAATTTTTGTGAAATCTATAGTTCCCGCAAGATTCTTTTCGAAAATGTTGGCAATAGCGGGAGTTATGGTATTATCTGCTTCTTCATGTCTGACAATCTTCCCAGATTTTGCATCCCGAAGAGTGAGTGCAACATGACCATGTATCTTTATGTCTCTTAATCCATTAAGAACCTGCTTTTTAACATTATCAGTATACATTTTTATTCCTCCATCATATAAGATCGACTATTTTTCGGGAATCCCATAATTGATTGTCCCAGGTACCGGTAACATTATTGGAATTACATTCGTATAACAAACCATCATGTATAACAACATCGCCGGAGTTATATATGATCGTGCTATCATAATTGTCAGCGATCAAATGTAACAACGAATTTATTGCAGCCGTTATAGTCTTTGAGGAAGTCTCAAGTTCTGAAGCATACTCAACCTCCGTCACAATTGTTACCCCCAGTGTGCTTACAGACTGAGCCTTGGTAATATATCCCGACTCCTGAGTCTCATCTACTTGTGAAGTCATTACCAGATCACTATTTGCTCCCTGTGTAGTTCTTTCCATTTCCGACGTTCTCAAATTGCTCATTCTTCGTCACTTCCTTCCGTGATAATATTGTTCGATCCTGTTTCATCACATATACCATCTATTCCGTTCTCGGTCACCACATTCATTAACATTCGTTCCATAATGATCATTGCAAAATCCTGTATTCTTCCCTTCAGAGGAATTCCTTTGAATCTTTCAATCTGAACTGCGTCTGATATCTGAAGCGATCTTGGAACATCTGTATTAACTGTGACTGAATCAGATAATTCTTCAGGATCGATGGATCCAATATCCAATAACTCATATTCATCTCTTGCTGGAATGACACCATCCCAGACATCATCACCGAGCATACCCTGCGCCCATACCAAAATATGAGCATCTCCAGCATCGATTATTTCAGCCCCATTCAACCCAGTCGCAGTAACCTTCAGAACGTAGGTACCAGCAATAACACTTGGCAGATGATAATGAAAATTCACAGTATGCGCGTTATTGTTGCTCGTTCTATTTCTCTCTGTATATACAAGTGTGGTACCCCGTAACTCAAAATCAGGAACTACTCCAATATCCTCCCACTCTTCCACCGGGTGGTATTCCGTAAGCAACTCACCATTCAAGTAGTAGTTTATTTGGATTCCTGCTTTTTGATCAGAATTAAAGGTTGTATGAATTTTCAACTCAACCCAGACTTCAACATCGGCTACTTCAGAAACTGCAAACCTAACCTGTCCGATATCCACCTCATTGCTTCTCGTAATGATTATTGCATTAGGGTTAATAAATGAAGCGAATTCGATCTTTCCGGTGCTATCTTCCTCGTCAGACAACTTGCTCAATCTTTTGTCAGTAAGACTCTGCGTCTCACCAAGATATGGATTTTTCCCAACCGCTACAATCTGATGCTCGCCTCTCCATTTCCACTTGTTCTTCTGAACCGGGATCAGAGTCGAGTTCATAGCTGCACTTCCGGTAGCCTGGATCAAGTCACCAAGATCGATAGCAGGATCCCCATACCAGCCGATATCAGATGGGGTATATCGCAGAGGGCTGATAGCATCAAGTATCTCCTGCAGGACATCCTCTGCCCATTCCTGTGTGTTCTTTTGAATAAAGTCATTCGCATCAAGTGCCAGATCCTGGCCACTGTCATTACCTACAGATATCAGGTCCTGTCTTCTTAAACAGCTGGCAGATGAATATACTACCTCGTAATCTGATATGCTTTCTCTTGTTCTTGCATCTGCAGGAATGGTCAATGTAACATCCGTGGTAAAACTCTGAATGAAGATCTTACCTTCTCTGTCGAGTATCGCATTACCGGCAAGACATGCAGCCATATCACCCAGAAGATCTCGCCATGTCGTGGAACGATATTTATCACGCAGTTTGAATCCAACCTTAGTTCCGTTCGGAAGTGCACGGATCTGAGCCCTGGTCTGGGACAACGTCATACCGTTATTTACAGCTATAACTCCCAAAATATCATAAGCTTCTCCCGACAGTTCAATTCCGCCAGGATACTTCTTATCGAGCTTATCCATCTCATCAAGCGCTGTGATCTTCAGAATGTCATTAGATGTCCTGATACATTCTTTGACCTTAAACACACCAAGAGGGACATCTTCCCACGTTTCAGGATCATCTGACAGTTTTACACCATGACTCAGAGTAATGGTCGCACCATATATCTTGTATCTGTCGATATTAAGATACAGGCCAATATCAAGCTGCGCCTGATATGCCTGGCCCAGCTTTAATTCAGTATCATTAACACACTGATTGGAGAATACCGGTGCTTCAGCCACTAATTCATTATCGATGGATACAGTAGTCCCGTTCTTAAGCCTGAGGGTTCCCGTAATCCGGGTCTCTCTTTGATCATCGAATATCGTATTCAAATAAGCATTTGATACGGGATACATACTGTTACCTCCAATTAGAATTCAGTAAATGTTGCAGAATATGACCATCTCGGTTCACCGTTAGGAGCTGCCGTCATCTCCGCAGTTCCAGGAGTGAAATAACCATGTGCTTCTTTATAGGAACCAAACCAGAAACGGATATCAACACTTGCCGGGCTGATCGCCTGAACAATTGTTGCCAATTCAGCATCGGTCAGTTCTTCCCAGGAATAATCACACTGATATACACCCTGCCTTATTCGTTCACGGTGCATCTTTCCCGTTCCGACCGACCTGGTCGTGTTCTCCGAGTCCAGGTCATTCGTTTGAATGGAGATTCCCGTAGGACAGGGCATCGCCACGTTGTTTATCTTCAAATAATCAATGCTCATGCCCTGCCTCCTGATCTTCCGTTATGTAACTTGTCGTACTTCTGATAGCTGTCGTAAAGGACCTGTCCGTCAAGCATCAGTGTGATGTTTGTAGCTGTATTCCCTGCGCCGGACGTTGCGACAGTGTTTGCACCCTTCAGGTATGGCAACACCTGCATCATGGCAGCTGCTACCGCTTCAGCGATCTTGCTCTCAGGCGCCACGATCTCACCTTCGCGTTTGTTATCACCGATAAGTGCGAGTTGAGGAGTGTTTGCTTCTACAAATCCACCGGTTGCCAATCGAGGAATGGATACTTTTGAGAATTTCGGAAGCCCTGTATAGGGCTTACCCATAATCTCCGCACCTTTTTTCCCGAATGCATCAAGTTTCCCGAGGAATCCGTTAAGTCCGTCAACAATATGATTGATCGCATTTTCGATCGCTCCGAGCGCAGAATTGAATGCGCCCTTCACAGCACCGACGATGCTGTCGAACGCTTCTGATATAGGCGTGACCACATTTTCCTGGAACCATTTGCTTGCAGATGCCCAAACACCACAAATATCGTCCCAAAGTTGCGAGAAGAATCCGGAAACTGAAGTCCAGACGCCCTCGAAAAATCCCTTCACAGGCTGTATGACATTGGTATCGAACCAGGTCGCGACTGAATTCCAGACGCCCTGGATATCAGACCAGAGCTGCGAGAAGAAACCTGATACTTTGGCTACTATTGGACTGAAGAACTTTACGACCGGCTGAATAACAGTAGAATCGAACCACTCTGCTGCTGTCGCCCAGATCCCGACGATTACCATCCAAAGAGACTCGAAGACTCCACCTACTGTCTCTTCAATAGGTTCAAAGAAGCCTATTATCGGCTGAACAACGGTTTCATCGAACCATGTTGCAACCCCTTCCCAAGCCAGATGGATTCCTTCGATGATCTTGTCCCACTCGAAAATCTGAACCAGATCCGTGAAGAAATTTTCGAGGTCCTTCCACAAATCTTCGAAAAGGCCTCCAATAGCACCGACGATATCCTGGAATCCCTTTGTTACAGTGTCCCAATCGCCACTGAATATGCCGACAATAACCTCTACAACGCCCTTTCCGACAGTGAAGATGGACTTCAATACGGAAAGCATGTTACTGAAGGCCATGATCAATCCGGAGAAAAATGCTGCTCCATATTTCCCTAGGAAGTTCCCTATAGCCTTAATTACAGGCTTGATTACCGGATAGATCTTATTGAACCCTTTTGCAATGGTACCTATCGTCTCACCAATAGTCTTACCAATCTCACGAGCCTTGTCAGCAACACCGGAAGATTCAAAGTTCTGTCTTACGATATCGAACTTATCTTTGATGGCACCGGTAAATGTAGCGATCGCATCCGAGATGTTGACCGCTGCATCCGAGATATCTTTCTCGAAATTCTTGATTCCTTCGGCAAAGCCTTCCAGAGTGCCTGTTTCAAGCGCCTGCTTGAATTCAGTTATTACCGAGGTTATGTCAAAGAAAATGCCTGCAATATTTGCGCCGGCAACTTCAAGATTCTCAGAATCAAATACCGCCTGAAGGATATTTGATACAGATCCCGACAGATTGGATATTGCATCTGCTTCCCTGCTCGACAGGTCGAACATTGTTACCAGATGATCTTTGACAGGCTGTTCATTCTGCGTCAGGAACTTATCAATCGTCCCTGTGGTTGCCTTCGTAACACCCAGAGTGATCGTTGCAACAGTTCCGGACACAGAACCGAAAGCCTTAGCCCATTTCTCAGCACAACTGTCAGCTGCACCCTGAACCTTAGGATCAGTAAATATCCGCTGTGCTGTTTTGCCGATACTTATGACGTCATCCTTGATGCCATCAATATACTTGGATCCATTATACGTCTGATTGAATCCGTCAACGAATGCATCTTTTAACTGTACTGCCTTTTTTACAACACCATCAAGCGCCTGCTTCCACTTATTCGTGGCTTTTGTAGCATCATTCGTTGCTGCCGCTGCCGCTTTTGTATTAGCGAGAACCTTCTTGGAAGCACCACCTCCACCGCCGCCTGAAGAATCAGAGTTCAGAGTGTTAATCTTATCGAACCCTGCAAGGTTCTGCATCATCTTCTTAGCAGCTCCGCCGGCAGACTTCATCCCCGTGCTGAGATCATCCGCGCTCTGTGCCGCACTTGCAGTAGCATCTGCCACACCACCGACATCGCCGTTCTGGGATACCCCCATAAGGCTTGCAGTGAAGTTTGAAAAGGCAGAAGCTGCCTGATTGGCAGCTTCCATTATCATGTTAAGCCACTGTACTATAGGTGTAAGGACATTGATCAAACCCTGACCTATAGTAGCCTTGAACGAATCAAACTGAAGGGTCAGCACACGGATCTGGTTAGCCCAGCCTCCGGAAGTTCTTTGAAAGTCTCCTGATGCGTCAGACAGTTTATCTTGAACAAAAGCAAGTCTCAAAGAAACCTTCTCCTGTTCGCTCATACTCTTGACGGTCTTGTTCATGCCCTGAGACATCGCGAACTGGTTAAGTGCAGTCTCTGTCATTACGACACCGTACTTCTTAAGGACTTCTGTCTCACCGGAATATACGGCTTTCAATGCGTTGAAAGTCTCGTCAGTCGATTTGTTATAGAAGGATGCCATATCACCGGCCAGAGCCGTCAGGGACGATGCCTGGTCATATGCTTCCTTCTCCGAATAACCAAACGCTTTCGACATGGCACCGAGTGTTCCCATGTAATCCTTGGCGACAGTCTCGGACAAACCATATGACTTGATCGCGGACTTGGCAAACTCGTTGACATCGTTCGCCATATTGCCGTATACGACATCTACTACATTCTGAACCTCTGCAAGGTCAGATCCCAGCTCCACTGCTTCCTTACCGAAGGAGATGAGTCCTGCAACACTGACAGCTACGCCGAGAGCCCCAATAGCCTTTTTGGCAACAGACCCCAATGTGCTCAGGGCAGATGTTTCCTTACCGATGGCCGAGGTCACACTCTTTGATGCTGACTTTGATTGCTTATTGGCTTCCGATGCCGCGTCTTTAACTGCAGATTTAACATCCGCTATAAGTTGATCCTTCAAGACCTTGATCGACAGATCAACTTCTCCGACATTTGTCGCCATCTATAACCACCTCCTTCAGTCCCTTACTTCATCCCGAAAATCTTCCGTAATGCCCAATCAGCTTCCTCGAGAGAATGCGTGACTGTACGGGAGTGGCGGGATCTCCACTCGCTATAGATCTTTCTTTCCTGTGCTGTGAACTTGTCTCTTACTTTTCTGTTTTTCTCAGAACGGATCCTGACGAGGTACCCGAGCGGTGTCTCACCATTCAGACCGGCAAGAAGAGTCGTAAACTCGTCCCAGAGCATATCATCTTCTCTTCTTAACAGGATCCCGTATTGCTGTGCAAAAGATGCTTCGATAGCATCGTAATCTTCATAGAGATCGTACCAGACCTCATTCTTCGGTGTCGGTGCGAAAGTCGTCCTCTATGTCTTCCAGGTCCTTGTTCATCGCTACTGCCATAGCAGCCTTCATGATCGTTACCCAGTTATCGAAGGGAAGATTCATATCCTCGATCTGCTTGATCGCTTCATTGCCAAGCAAGATCTTTAAGATCTCGTTTATCTGTTCCAAATCATCCCCGTTTTCGAGGGCCATTACCTTCAACATTGCGTTCTTGGTGCAATCGACCTTGTACTTATGTTTCTCATCAATGATAAGGAATCTCGGCTCCCTATCCAATTTGTTGCTTATGTTTATTACTCTACCCATTGTTAATCCTCCTTTAATAGAAAGGGAGAGCACTCTTCCCCGAATGCTCTCCCTGTTTTGTTTGTGTTGTTTTCTGATCAGCCGTTAGCATATGTAATTGTAGGCTTGCCGTTGCTCTGAACCTCAAATTCGAGCGGAGCAACATTGGTTGAATCACCGTACTCATATGCTGTAACAGAGATGATCGCATCTGTAAGTGTGATGCTGTCACCATTCTTGAAGTTGACCTTGAAATCACCTTCAGCATCACGACCGTTCTTGAACGCATAAGAAGCAATTGCATCATTACCGGTGTCACCGACATTTCTCTTACCGGAGCAAGAGAAGGCAATGCTCTTTGCAGTCATGAGTCTTCTGACCCAGCCCTCAGCATTGTAAGGGTTCCACTCTTCGATACCGTTGTCAATGGCGATAGAGAAGCTCTCAACATCTGCGATATCCTCAAAAGTGTTGTCCACCTTAATCTGGAACTGACCTTCGTAACAGGGAAATACACCTGTGAAAGGAGTAGGATCTGGCATATTTTTTTCCTCCTATTTTATGATATTGGTTTTGCATATACCGTAACGTCCAGTGTGTACTCGCATATCCCGTTTTCATCTTTATCGACATCAACGGGAGGTCGGGGACAGTCTATCCATCCGGTATGTTTTGTTGTAGTAAAATTCGCTCTCTTAAGTATGTTGTAGAGCGAAATAGCTTTGTCTTCGGTAACATCAAGAGCCTTTGTCCAATGAACCAAGATGGTAAGATTCTTGACCGAATACGAAGACGGTCCGTAACTTTCAGGTTGTACAGCGGGATCCCTGGAATAGACTCCAAGAACCTGCGTCTTTCCTTTGGGGATATATCCTCCATAAAGATCTGTAATGCCCTGGGATTCCAGCCACCTGATAAACTCTTTAATGGTCATCATGTGATTTCCCTCCTCACCAGTTCAGCATATATCTTTGTCGGAAGATCCCCCTCTGCACCGTTCGGGAGATAATCGTCAAACCATCTTCCTCCAGCATTTGCGTTCTTACCCTGTTGGAAATTGTATTCCGGATGGTAATACAAACGTCTGGCTTGAGGTGCAATTGTCTTAATGATTATTTCTCCGGACGATACGTTGGAATCATCAACAAACGTTCTGTTATTTTGCATCTCACCGGTATCGAACGGCATCTTCTGCTTCTGCACAAGATCTGTCAGCACGGCTTGACCAGTCTTCTTCAAGGCTTTGACCTGAGCTTCAGACAACTTCTTAAGACCATCATCATTGAATCTGTAATTAGATGCCATTCAGATCACCTCGATTCTTGTATGGTTCACCGTACCGTCAGGGTTCCTCGGTCTGTAGATTCCCAGGATCTCTCTGTTAGAAAGACCTGCAATCGTAACATGACCGCCGGTAATTTCGTCGTTGATACCTGCAAGAAGATCCTGGCCAACATGGATGATCCCGGACAACTTTATCCAGTCACCATTCTTGTCCCTGACCCTTTGTGCTTTCTCCGACCAGTTCACCTTGCCGGACCACGTCAAGAGTTCAGAATCATCACCAAACTGCGACGGACCGCCTGTAAACACGATCGTGCATGGTGTCACATCCGCGAAATCGGGATACTTCAACTTCTTGATCATTGTCATATCCCCCTGTAAAGATATCCGGTCACGATGAGTTCATCATATGCACGTTGGGGAACTCCGTATGTTGCCATCATGTCAACATCAGAAGTTCCGCCTATCTGCATATTTACATCGCCTATCGAATATCCGGAAAGACCATTTGCCGATGCACCGCTGTTGTTACCTGTTTCCAGAAGAAATTCGGCAGCAAGACATACCGCACGTTTCAGATGCTCCTTCTGAAAGGGAGTGGGCGGTTCGAGCTCGTCCTTATACCTGATCGCTCTTCTTACGGCATCAGATGCTTTCTGAAGATACGGCATGGCTTCTTCCGAAGTCGAAAAGTCCGTTCCGTGATATTCATCTGTATAGAATTCATAATCCGCGTAAGATATGCTCACTGCTTCATTCCTCCGTAATTACTTCTTTTTCTTGGGTTTCTCTTCGGAAGGAACTTCCTTCTGGGTCTTACCTTTAGGCTGTTCCTTCTTCGGAATACCACCGATCATGATACTCATAAAGCACCTCCTTACTCACATACAAGCGGTGACAAGTCGTACTCCTTACGGAGTGTTGCCGTACCATCAGTAGCCACGATAATGAGCTTCTGGGTATTCTTGTCATTGATGTATGCTGCAAAGTTCTTATCCTCATCCTCGATGATCTCAACAAGGCCGCTGTCATCATCAATGGGAGTGGTTCCACCCGGACCACCGTATGTAGGTCTAAGCCCTACCTTAACGGAAGTCATATCCTCGGTGATTCCCAGAACTTTCATGGCGAGGAAGTTACCTTCACCCCAGTAGTTAACCAGAGCGCTCGGAGTATCATAATGCTTGAGTGTTCCTGTTACGGCATTCCCTACAACAGAAACACCGCTCTGAAGATCACTCACTGCCGAGTCGTAGATTGTAGCCCCACTGTCCTCGGGCTCAACCGAGGGGCTTACGAGGGGTTTGATGCCACCACATGAGCATAGATACCTGCTACCTTGTTCTCATAGACATCGTTAAGGCCATAGATCCTGTAACCGAACTTCCATGCGTCAGCATCCTGATTCTGTTCAGGTGTGATGACCTTCGGTGCCAGGTGCTTGACCGTCTGAAGAACTGCAGACTTGGCAACGATAAGGAAGTTAAGGTTCTTACCATCTGTGTGCCTGGAGTATCCGCCTGCGCCGGATGTAGCAAGAGCAACCTTGCTGTAGAAACGACTCTGCGGAACCTTGGTGATCTTGGCGAAGGATGCAAGACAAGCCTTGGACTTAGTTGTATCCATATCCTCGATATCCTTAAGACCTGCAGGTGTAATGAAGAGGTATCTCTCTTCTAAAGGAACCTCTGCGTCATCCATCTCTGCCATTGCTGCGGATACAGCTGCATACCAGCCACCTGCAGAAATGTTTGCGGAAGTACCGCCGATATTAGCTGTGCCTGCGTACTGTGCGAAACGGACAGCGTCAACCTCGGGAACAACCTTTGTTCTGATGAACTCACCTGCGAGCTTACCGAAAGCGATACCTGCAGTCTCCTCGTTGTCCATAGCGTCAACGTTGAACATACGACCACGCTCGTAGTTGAACTGCTTGGTCTCGTGTGTGAGTGTAACATCGCCCTGGGTATAACCGCTGTTACGGCTGTAAGCTGCAAGACCCTGCATCTCAAGCTTGGGTACGATGATCTCGTTAGCGTTAGCACCTGCCTGGAAGAGTTCAGAATCGCCATCAAGTACAGACGTAAGAGAAGCGTTCTTATAAACTTCATCAAGCAAAGGTACATACTTCTTAAAAAGTGCAATAGAATTTGCCATGTTATTATTCCTCCTTATGGCTTATTTCTTGTTGGGGGAAAGTCCGAAAGCGCGTCGTATCGCGTCATCGTTATCACCTCCCTTGTCCTTATTCCCGTCAGCTCCGATCTTGAATCCCGAAGTCTCCTTCGTATCCTTCAGTTCCGGAACATCCTTAAGGACCTGTTCAACGGCAGCCTTGATAGCCGCCTCATCCGGATTACCGTCATCATCGATGGTGATCTTGGTAAGGTCTGCCATCTTGACCACATAATCCAGCTTGTTGCTCTTGACACCAAGGCTCGAAGCCATGATCTGTGCATTTGCCTTAATCATTACTGCATTCGCTTTTGCGATTGCTTCCTGAGCGGTCTTTTCCGCAGCATCTGCACGTTCAGCCTGTGCTTTGGCATCATTCTTTGAAGCCTCTGCCTTCTCTGCCTTTGTCTTTTTGTACTCGGCTATAGCTGCATTAGCTTCTTCCTCAGTAAGACCCTGCTGCTGGAAGAAAGACTTCAAAGCTGACTTCTCAGCTCTGCCCGTTCTCTCTGTCACAATCTTATCCAGGTCTTCCTGCGTATACTGCTTTGTACCGGTAGCAGCTCCGTCGTTACCGCCGTTACCCCCGGCGTTAGGGTTTGTGCCGTTCGTATTGTTCTCGGCACCCGAATTCTCGGCGCCGGATCTTGCGGACTGCTGTTCATTCATCTCTGACATAGATGTACCTCCGTTTATTGCCCGTCGGCTATATTCCATCCTGTAAGCCCGGATGTTGGACATGAAAAAGGGACCGCAGAGCTTTAGGCTCTTAGGTCCCGTGTTTGAGGGCGATGCGCCCTCGGGTTTATGCTATATTCATAATACAGGCCAACAACCGAGTAATATGAAAGGAGCAACTTGTTATGAAATCTAATGTAAAGATCGAGTTCCCAGACAACTTTGATCAGCTGATCACAAATGCGGCTATCGAAGCTGTCAAGACTCAGGGCGTGGAAATTGAATGTCCAAAGTGTCAAACTAAGTTCAAAACAAAAGGCGAATCATTTCAATGCCCACATTGCAATCAATCATTCCACATAAACTTTTAGCTTTACATCCTTGGAAGCCAGTTCGTTTACCAATGAGCTGGCTTCATTAAGTATCTCAACCAGTTTATTTGCTTTGTCAATTGTTTCATCAAGTTCTGATTTATCAACTTTGACAGTAACAGGAATTGACTTTATCTGGTCTCCGCCTACACATACTATTATGTTTTTTTCCATGTTTACCTCCAATGAAAAAGAGGTCTGGTACCATTTTGATACCGAACCTCTTTGGTTGATTATGTTAAGTTGTCTGGTCAGTTACTGGTTGAACGATGCACCGTTTTCGGTGGGGTGGTCAGGAACTGTGTTCCTTTTCTTGTAAACAAGCAATATACGCATCTTGCTCCTCAGGAGACATGTTAGAAAACTGATCTATCATTCCTCCCGGTTCATACATAGAATCATCAATAATTAAGTCTTTACTATTCCCAATCATATATAATCATCTCCTTGTAATGATTATATCAGTTTTGTCACCTTAAAGCCATAATCTTCGCTTAACTTTTTTAATGCGTATTCCGCAGCTGCAACTTTATCTTGATTTTGACGAAAATAATCTTTGTAGTGATCTAAAAACTCAGAATCAGGTATTTCCCTTGTTGGCCTTGTATAATGATAAACACTCCCATTATGTCCTGCCACCATCCCAGAAGCATTTTTCGTAGACAATAACTCATTCAAATCTGTTAAACTTGGTGGTGAACTACTGGGATGATTATGAATTATTATAATCGGAGACCCAGATTCATCAGCTTTTTTCAATTTACCAATGAATTTTACATCTCTTCCAACTCCAAATGGTACATTTTGGTTCGTTACACGCCCGATTTCTTCTCCAACTTTTTCTCCGCTTGAAAAAACTGCATACATCTCTTCAGTATTCTTCCCATCACGGTTTGTCAATGTCCAAGTTATTCTCGTTTTTATAGCTTCTGATGCTTTTTCCGAGTCCACAACACTCCTTATTGCTTTATCATACTCCTTACTTTGAATCTTTGGCCAATTTACACCATAATCCCCTTCTGTAGCCTTTCTTGAAGACTCAGCAACCATTGGTTTTCCATTTCCTGTATACCCCGGCGCTAGCCTCTTCGGATTCTTTCTCAAATACGGGTGCTCGCTCAAGTACTCGTCATGCTTCTGTGTCCATTCCTTAACCCTGGCATCGTATTTCTGTCGATCTGCCGGATCCACAGCTCCGTCACGGAGTCTCTTGTACTTTCTTATCTCACGTTCCTGTCTCCTTTGCTCCTGTTCCGCCTTATAGTGTTCCTTGTTTTCAACATCGTTGGGAAGTTCTGCTATCTCCGTGATTCCTTCAATGTACATGAACAGCTGATGCCTGCAGTTCGGATGAAGGAAGCCAGCTGCCTTTGCTTCAGATACGAGCTTATGCTTCCCGTCAGGCTTACCTTCAGAGTACACGTCATCGATCATGACCTTCCCCTGCCACTCCTGGCAGATCGGACAGGTCATGCCGATCACATTGGATACGACCAGGTATTCACCCAGTTCGTTCCTGACATCGCCGTTTGCCTGCCTGGTGACTTCGGAAGAACTCGTCCTCAACGCCATCTCCGCATAAGATGCGATGTTTACACGATTACCGTTCCTGTACTCAACACAGTTAAGACCTGCTGCCAGGAAGTCTCTGGAAGCTATGTCCACCGCCTGAGGTATCGTATAGCTTCCTGACTGTGCGTAGATATCAGCCTTCCTTAGGAAGTCTGTATATCCGCTGTTCATCCTGTTGATCGCTGCATATCGTTTCGTATCGATATTCTGTACTGCCTCATTGATGATGATATCCAGCTTACTGCTGTTCACTCCGAAGAAACCCGGACGGATCCTCTTTTTTCCGAACAATGCAGCAAAACCTCTGGCATCATCAACACTGCCTTTGTAGGCTTCCTTCAGGAACTCGATAATAGCTGCTTTCGCTCTATCGAAGTAACTGTTGGTCAGTCCAGCAACATTCTTACGATATTCTCTTAATCCGGTTATCTGTTCGGCCTGCCACTGGGTCCACTTAAAGCCTTCCATCTTCTCCCAGTCTTCGTGCCTCTTCATGTTGCGAATTGCCATTGCAAAAAGGTCATCCTCCATAGCCTGGAAGATGTCGCCAATATCTTCCCAGGTCATTGGTACCTCCTGATGTTATTACACTGCGTATTCTTCCGGGGCAGGCGGTTCGATACCACCGTCTGCTATCCCCTTCTCTGCCTTTATCCTCTCGACCTCCGCTTTCTTCCACTCTTCGTCCTTCGTATCACCCCAGAGTTCCTCGACCTGTGTCTCCGTGCTCATCAGGTTGGAAGATGCGGCCTTACCCAGAGTCTCGACCTGAGCCTCGAACGACGGGTTCGCATACTCGCCGAACGTCACGGCAACATCCGTGTCCTCGATCCCCATGTCATAGAGGGTCGCATAGACAGCCAGGACATTCTTTACGAGCTCCGGTAAGACATCGTTAAGTGTATCGATTATGGTATCTCTCGTGTAGAGAGTAGCCTTCTCTTTCTCGCGTTGCGCTTCAGCATTGTCGAGTTTCTTCACATCGATACCCAACGTGCTGGGACTGATGATCCCCTGTAAGCACATATCCAGGGTATTGATATACGTGGCCAGAAGTCCGTCGTAATCGATATGCGGAGCTTCAACCGTGATCGTATCCTTAGAGTTCTCTGACATGGAGCTCTTAAGTGCTATAAATTGATTGTCGAAAGCATTCGGCTCCATAGCCTTTCCGGTGTTCGGATCTCTCGGGATCATCGTCTCCGGGATATATGTCTTGACTCTTCCGATCCTCAATGCATCCTGCCACTGTGATATGGCTTCATCAAACGCATCAAAGGCGTCCGTCTTCCTGTCGAAGATGGAACGGCCACGACCGGGGAACTTGGCTGACTTGTAAAACATCATCGGGAGAGCCATTACAAAATCATCTTCCCAGGTGATCGTCTTCAGGCCCTTAAGATCCGGAACACTATCGAGGCTGACCTCGTTCCCGTTTTCATCGAAGAGGTGATACTCGATCATGCCCTTGGTGTAGTGTTCCTCTAGGTAATAGACCTTACGTGTCGCTTCTACATAGTAACGGGTGTTGAAGATAATCTTGTTTATCCTTCCGCGTTTCTTCTCGAACTTAACACGGTCTGCCGGATAGAATTCTATAATGGGATAGTCCGAGATATCCTTATCGAATGATATCTTCCAAGCCCCGTCCCCCTGAACAAGAACATCACCGATCGCCTGTGATACCGTATCGACAAAGTTATTGTCTTCACTGATCTCCTGCCAGGTATCGTTCCAGACATCCGGATCCGTTACTTCAATAGCATTAAGATCTGTAATGACTATCGATGTCAGCATATCCACCATAAGCCCCGGAAGGCCGCTGTGGATCTTCCTCAGCCTGTTACCTCTTGACGGTACAGCTGCCCAGAACTTAGCTCTGACCACATCATCATGCACCGTAGTTAAGCTCTTATAGAACTGATCAAGTTCTGAAGCGCTGCCACGATACCAGAGATTGTACTCAAAGCACGCATCTTGATGTGACATATCAGCATCGATCGTTATACGCTGATTCTCTGCAGGCTTGATGTCAAGCCACCGCTTGATCATCTCTTTTACTGCGCCCATGCTCTCCTCCTTACGCCGCTAGCAGAAGCTGCTTAAACGGCTGTATTGAATATTCGTCCGAGTCGAGGCAGTCAACAGGATAGCTCCCGTCATCCACTCTGACCCAATCCTTCTCTAAGTATTCCTTCTCATCCCAGCACGCCTGTTCGTATGCATCGAGCCACTGCCGCATATGGGATGCGATCTTCTTTCTGCCCTGGTTGATCAGGATCTCCTGAAGGTGGATCCTGTCAACTATGCCTTCCTTCTTATAGGACGGCACTATGATCATGCTCTGAAGGCCGACATCATCCAGAGCCTTTCTCAAGGCCTGTCTGAATAGCTTGTCTGCCGATTCGCAGAACACGGTACATGTCTTAAGCTTCGGGTAAACCTTCGTCCACTTCAGGACGAATTGTGCGATCGCAGCTGCGTACTGAGCATGGTCCATTCCGTGCTCAATCCCCTGCTTATGGTAATACCCGTCTATCGCTACGACCTGACTATATCCGGATGTGAATCCGTTCAACGTGGCTACCGTCGCATCCGTACCACCGACATCGACTCCTACCGAGAAGTCAATAAACGATATCTTACGGTCATAGGTACCTTCAGGAAGCTTTTCGACGATATCCTTCAGGTCTATCTCCACCGCCTTACTAAAGCCCGTGTAGATGATTCCTGAAGCCGTCGTGCGCTTTCCGAGAATATCAGCCTTGAACCACTGGCTCTTCTGATCGTACGTCTTGATGATCTCTCTTATTCTGTCATCAGAGATCGAGAGGTTATCGGCTATCGTGAAGTGCTGGTAGTTATAACCGTAATTAGGATCCTTGCTTTGATTCTCCTTGTGTACGGATTCTATCTCCTGATAGAACCAATGTCTGGGCGGCTTCGGATTCAGGTCCATGAAGATCCTTCGTCTGCCTGCTGCCAGCGTACGATCGAAGCATTCCTGTATGAATGTCTTGTGACACTCGTTAGCCTCTGTTATATACACGCATCCGAGCGAGAATCCTTTGATACGAGCTGCATCATTTATCTTCTGACCGCCCGCGATCAGTACGATCTTCTCGCCCTTGGCCGTCATTATGAACAGAGCATCTAACCCTTCATACTTTCCTTCCCGGCATCTTCCGCGGAAGTAATGCTTCAGTCCGAACCCGTTCGAGTCGATGATGTTCATCCTCGCCGTACCATGCGTAACTCCGGCAGCTAAGTGGATCTTGTCTGTCGTGACCTCAATATTCATCGCGAATGCAATGATATTGATCACGTTCTTTCCGGCACGCTTACCGCCTTCGGCCACGTTGAGCCAGCAGGATCCGCTCCGTCTGATGTATGCGGCCTGCTTCTTTGTAAACGGTGCATACTTACTCATGCGTGTCACCTTCTCCCAGGAACGCACCAAGATCTCTGTCATCATCTGCGGAGAACACCTTGCAAGTCAGATCATCTATCTTGCTGAGTTCTGAAGAGTTCTCCGTAAGGACCTCGCGCTTGTCACGCCACTGATCCGGTTTCCTGTTCTTGAGCCAGAAGATCTGAGCTGTCGTATCCGGAGCTACATCCTTCTCGACTTCTTTTACAGTGACCATTTCATACTGACCTGTAGTACGGTTCCACTGCTTTTCCCGTATGACCTCTTTCGCCTTATAACCGGTTGCCTTACGGAAGAGTGCCTGCTCGACCTCTCGATCGGCTACTTCCTTGTTCTTTTTTATGGCCTCGCAAATCTCGCAATAAGAATGTTGCCATCGATAAAGAGTAGCAACATTTATTCCCATGTTCTTAGCAATCTCTTCATCGGTCAGGCCGTCTCTGGCCCATCCTTCGATCAGAAGTAATCCTTCAGGCGTAAGCCAGCGTTGATACTTGCCTTTCGCCATAGGTTACCTCCTCTCTAAGAGTCCCACCTCAATCCGTACTCCTTGATAATATCGTCGAATTCTTCAACATCATGAGGTTTGACATAAGGCTCTCCTTTATCATCGATCCCGATATGCAGCAGCTCGTGCCACATCAGTATCTTCATTTGTTTGTCATCGAGGTGTTCACAGTTGAGATCGTAAATAATGATCACGAAATCATATGGGCAGTACAGCTTCCAGATTTCCGGAACCTTCTTGCACTCCCCGTACACGAGTTGTGTTTTCCCTCTGGTCTTCTTCTTGGAAGATGATATGAATCCTACGGCTACACCCAGATCAAGCAGATCCTGTCTCTTAAGTTGCAGGACCTCAGCTCCCAGAACGCCATACTCCTCTGATATGCAGTATATCGGTTCAGAATCAATCATATTCAAACTCCCAAAGGAAAAGGGCACCGCTTTTCGGCGATACCCTCAATAATTAGACACTATCAGGATAACATTATTTTTACTCTCATTTACTCTCATTTTCTCTCATTTTGTGTTTTTTGTTGTCCGACTTCTTAATCAATCGTTTCTGCATCAACAGGAATCCACATCTTGGGATTGAAGTTGATCGTATATCTGTAGTTGCTGACATCATTGGCTCCAAGGTTCAGATCTTCGATAACATATGTAACGTTATCAGACAGTCCAATAATGTGCTTCTGATAAGTTCCATCATCCTCAACCGTTATCTCAAGCTGATTATCATCGGTATCAGCCATGATCGAAAGCTTCCCGACCATCTGAAAGAGTGTGTCTCCGGTAATACAGTCGATTACCGTCACCCTTCTAACGATGTTGAAGTTGTCAGCTTCCTTAGACAGATTATAACTTGCTCTCTCTGCCTGTGTAGTACAACCAACAAGGAAGCCCATGATAAGGCATGTAATGCATACTGTGTTAATTACTAATGCTATTTTGTTTTTCATTTTTATCTACCTCCTAGAAAATTGGTAATATCTGTAGTGTCCTCTGTTACGACCTGCCACTTCGGAATAGATATAGTGTGCTCCTTGGTGTTTTTATCTGGGAATACCCGAACCATGTAATAAAAGTCTGTTTCCTTTACCACTTCACCAAGGTATTCACTTCTGCCCATATATCTGGCAAGCGTGCTCATGATGACCTTCCTCTGTATAACCGATACAAAGTCTCTCTCCAGAGTCTCCAGCAATGACTGGTTGAATAGTTCAGCCTTTTGCTTACCTGTTCCATTGACAGGCTTTCCAGATAGTAGAGTCTCAGGACTTCCCTTCCTATCCCGTCCAGAGAATAGATCATCTCTTCAGCCCATGCATTCTGTTCCTTCAGGTATGACAAACGTGCAAGCATGATCCTCTTCTCTTCATCGATCCGGTATATCGCATTGATAATTGCTGCATCCGGTTCAGTCTGATGCTGAATCCGATCCTTGCTGTAGTCGACAGCTCCGGAAGTTACTGTCCCGAGAATATCATCAGCTATCGTATCCAATGATTTCTTAAGGGAATTGATCTCTCTGGAGTTGATCCTGACGTCATAGAATCTGGATTTAAATTCGTAGAAAGACATATCTCTCATTGAAGATCACCCTTTCTTCCTTTTGTTGAAACCGCCGATGATCGCCAAAATGATGATCGTTCCGCAAATGATAAATGTGATCTGTACAGCTGTTGACATATTTACACCTCCTCTCTATTGTTGACTTTTATGTAGATGCCTTCTGTTCCTGTAGTCCAGTACTTGCCGATAATCTCGTAAGTAACGTGTGCGTCGTCCTTCCAAAATCCCTTCTTAGTCATGCAGTCCTTCAGGAGCTTGATCATATTATCCGTATCAGGTTTAGTGATCTTAGGAGATTTGTCTGGGTGCTCATCCGAATGAAAGTAAAATATGACCATGAGCATGATCGGAGCTTTTATGCGGGTATCCGGTTTGAACCTGTCCAGATGTGCTAAGTATTTTTCCTTGGCTGCCTTAACGGAAGCATCCGGATATATAGTTCCGGTCTTGGTGTTGATCTTCTTCTCCTGAGCTGTAGCGGTAGGGATACGCATAGGCATAAAGAATTCCATATTACGCCTCCTCTTCGTCTTCAGGTTCGTACAAAGCCGAAGAACCTTCGAGAATCATCTCAAATTCATTGGAAAGCCTTAATCCCATTCCGTACAAAACATCATAGAAGTCATCGAAGATCTTAAGGCGATTCTTCTCCGGCTTATTCTGCCAATCGCAGAAATCCTTACCATGCCTGTCGCTTAAATTAATCACGATCCGAGTCATCATCTTCTGGACTATATGAAGATCTTCATACTTTTCCACTAAGGGCATCAGCTCAGCTTTACAGAGTGATTGTTCCAACTTCATCGTGTATGAATAGAAACTTATCTCTGCCCTTTCCATGAGTTTCCAAAGAGCTGTAATCATAGGAATCAGAGTCTGATCTTTCTCGAGTTTCCTGAACCGATCGGGATCGATATCGAGGATGGCATTTGCGAACTCGGTGCAGATCTGCTTCCTGGCATCTGTGAGAGCTTTCTCGTTCTCTTTTAATCTGTCGCGCTCAAGCTCAGCCTTCGTCTTTTTATTGTCCTTCTTCTTGCCCAGCTTCTCGGCGATATAGAGACAGGAATATGAGAACTGGCAGACTATCTCGTTCTTCGTCTTAGTTTTCCGGCTCTTGATCGTGCTCTCAAGATCTTCATAATCAACATCTTCACTGAGATAGATGAAGTTGCTTTTATCTTTCCCAAATTGCAACTTCTTATACTCATCGTTCCAGTTAAGATTTACTTTTACTTCCTTAATCCCAAGTTTATTCATGAGCGTTCTGGTCTTTTCCGTGTTGTCCTCGATAAGTTTGTCTCTTAAATATCTCGATACGTTATACTTGAGATCATCGGAGCTGGAAGACTCCTCAAGGATCTCGGATCTTTCCTTTATATCCTTGACTTTCTCGAGCTCGATATAGTCATTAATGCCTATCTGCCACGAGGTCTCCTTCTGAACTTCATCGATGATTTTTTTGTCCAGCTTCGCGATCTCCAATCTGTGGCGGACTGTGGTAGTTGAGAACCCGGTCTTCTCGCTTATTGATTCAACCGTGTCACCAAGATCAATCATCATCTGGAATCCGTGAGCCTGCTCGATAAAGGTCAGATCAGCACGCTGCAGATTCTCACAGAGCATTATTCCGATCTGTTCACGGTCTGACAGCCCCTCAACTATCACACAGGGAAGTTCTGTAAGTATTCCTTCAGATGCTGCGTAACGTCTGTGACCTATCAGAATATAAAATTCATCGATGCACGGCAGCGGCTTTGGAATAACTGTCAGATTCTGCATAACACCATGCTCACGAATAGACTCTCTTAACTCATCCAGATCCCCTAAGTCCTTACGCGGGTTATCCGGGTGCGGATGCAGCCGTGATCTTGATATCATTACTACTGAACTGCACTTATTATTTTTCATGTTTGGTACCTCCGTAATTATTCGCTCTTTGCTGATTGCGTATAGCTTATGTATGGTGTCCGTAGTAGTCGTCGTGCGTGAGCGTTACGCACGACTACGTTCGGTACACATAAGCTGGATGTTGTTGGAACCATGAATCAAAATGAAATTTATATATTTATATATAAGTTTTTGTTGATGGCTGGTTCTGACTACTTTTTTCGTCGGACAAATGACATATCATATTTGCCGTCTTTGCCCCTATTTTTAATCATCTCGAATGATTCTGACTCTTTTACTCGGCGTATTATCGTTTGCGAAGAACATCCAAGATAATCCACAAGATCCTGCACCGTGACCTCACCACCATCGTTCAGGGAACTGACTGCCTCGAAAGCGTTCTCGAACTCTTGCTGGCGTTTCTTTTTCTTGACTTCGGGATCCTTGCGCTTCTCCATAGCTTTCTGCCAGGGAAGCTTTGAACCTTCTGCATCAAGATCGGAGAGCACGCCGATATCATCGATCTGATGTACGGGATAGTTGAACCAGAGATTAACCGGAGCGAACTTCGGAAACTCACGAAGAGTGCCTTCAATACGCCATGCGGTACGGGCATCGAGTTCCTTGTTCTTCTCGTTGATCGCGATCTGGATCTCGCTCTTCTGGGCCCAGGAGCACTTATCATCGATAAACTTCTGCATCTTATGGAATGACAGCTTATCGTCTTCAGAAATAAATCCTTGGTCTTCCCAGTCCGGCATTTTTTCTGCCAAATAATTGCAGATAATATTGCACGCTGCAGATTCGCGCTGCTGTTTGGCCAAAGCGTCCGTTATCTCCAGTTCAATAAGATCGATGAGGGCATCCGGATCACGTGCAAACACACCGGATCCTGACGCACGGTCCATAGACCTTTTCTCGCCCTGGTGTCCCTTTGAGTGATGGTGACAGTAGATCACCGCACATCCGAGTTCATTACAGACCTTATCGAACTGGTTACAGAAGTGTGCCATCTGGTCTGCAGAGTTCTCGTCACCCGTGATTACCTTGTAGATGGGATCGATAATTACAGCTATGTATTCCTTCTTCTGGGCACGACGTATAAGTTTCGGAGCGAGTTTGTCCATAGGCAAGGAAGATCCTCTCAGATTCCATATATCGATATTGGAAACATTCTGAGGACGCCATCCCAGGCTCTCATATACATCATGGAAACGATGCAGGCACGAAGCCCTGTCGAGCTCCAGATTGACATAGAGGATCTTACCCTGAGCGCACTTCCATCCTAACCAGTCTCTGCCTTCAGCAATTGCGCAGCACAGTTCGATCAGTGCGAATGACTTACCCGCTTTCGAAGGACCGGCAAGAAGCAGCTTGTGACCTTTTCGCAGTACACCATCGATAAGAGGATCTGCAAGAGGCGGCATGTCTATCCATACATCAGACAATGCTTCAGGATCCGGAAGATCGTCGTTGACTGCCTCGATCCACTCTTTCCATTCATCGAAATCCTTCTTACCGATATTGGTAGCGATAAGAAACTGTTTATGGCCGTTACGCATAACGCCCGGCATACGTGACAGCCTTGACGGATTCCTGTTCTGTGTATCTATCTTCAGACCGTTCTTCTTACAGACATCGTAGATGAAGTCCACACGCTTCCTGTACTCCTCGTACGATGCTGCATCGACCCGGACAATGGCATGGATGGATTTCTTGCCGGAATGCACGAGACACGCCACAGGAAGCTCCAGATCACGAATAATAGTATTCTGCTGCGCAAGATCCATTGTGTCTGATTCGACCAACGCATACCTGAACTCAGTAACGTTATCGTTCTTGACACCCTGACCGTCCAGAGGATTGAACCGGATCCAGGCACCTACTTCATCGTTGTAGTCGCCCAGAGCCTCGCCGATATTCTTATACTTCTTAAGATCCCGGATGATATCTCCGGCCGTTCTGGTATATGCTCCCTTGGACGGAAGATGCTTACCCTCGGTGTTCTGCCAAGTATCGGTAACATATCCGACTATCTCATCAGGCTGAAATAGAGTTTCAAGATAATTGGTAAGGTCAGATATCGGGTCCCAGTTATTCGGCTCCTCTATCTCTTTGATCTCCATCCAGTTCTTGTTAATGATGGTAAGATCGTCACCGTCATCCGTAATGACATCGTCCCAGTCAAGCTCATGACCTTCGTCATCGTCGCGACGATGTGGCATCCAACCACTCTCCTTGGCCATCTGGGTGATTGTCGCACCGGATACACCGGTACCGCCATAAGAGCCGAAAGAAGACCACTTCTTATCACACTCTCCCGGATGATATCTGGAAGAGTCCCTCTGCGACCACATATCCCAGACAGAACAGGAATAGCCTTCAGAATGAAGTGCCATGCCTACCTGAACCCATTCTTGATAATTGCATTGAGACGGATCGATATAATCCAGCAATTCGGTAAGATTTATCTCACTCATGCAGCACCTCCCGGAACATATTCCTTAGGTACCACACCATTAGGAATCCTCCACCCGTTGGCTGAGATTCGCGAGATCATCTTATTCGCAGAAACAAATGTCCAAGTTCCGACGTGATTGAATCCTCTTGCCTCAAGAAATCGTATCTGCTTAGGAGTAGCCAGACCTTCATCACGACGTTTGGCCAATCGGTTAAGAAGCATGGACGCTTTGCCGGAGTTCTCAACGACATCCGGCAGAATACCGAACTTCTCTAAAGCTTTAAGCTGCTTGTCCGAGGGTGGTGCCATCTCGGCCGGAAACACCGGAACATAGTTCACAAGGTCCTCCGCCTGGATCGACATTTCATACTGGAGCGGATCCACGAGTTTCTGTTTCCTTCTCTTCATCTCTTCCAGTTTTTTCGCAAGCGCTTCCTCCCTGGCCGCAACGACATCCTCAGCTGCAGCCTGCTCAGCTGCTTCGATATCTTCAGGCATACCTGTCATCTCAAGATTCTTGGTCATGCGTCTGGCCACTTCATCGTTCTCACATATCAAGTGTGCCGGATGACAAAGCTCATGCCTTTCGGTATGCCAAAGGAAGTCCAGCAGAAGAAGATGATCCTTACCGGGATGCAGCCTGGTGCCTCGCCCGACCATCTGGCAATACAGTGATCTGATCTTGGTAGGCCGGAGCACGATGATACAGTCAACAGATGGACAGTCCCAGCCTTCTGTCAGGAGCATAGAGTTGCAGAGCACGTTATACTCACCACGATCGAATGCGGCAAGCTTTTCTGAACGGTCAACAGACTCGCCGTTTACTTCAGCTGCACTGAATCCTTTCTTACGGAGGATCGCGCAAAACTTCTGAGAAGTCTTTATGAGGGGCAGGAACACGACAGTCTTCCTGTCCCGGCAATGCTCCAGCATGACGTCCGCTATTTGCTCCAGATACGGGTCCAGAGCTGTTCCGATATCGCCGACAGAGAAATCTCCCTGACTTATCTTGACGTGACTGAGATCGAGCTTCAGAGGGACCGTAAGCGCCTTTATCGGTGACAGATACCCTTCTTTGATTGCTCTCGGCAAAGTGTATTCATATGCCAGAGTGTTGAAGAACTGGCCGAGGTTCTTCATATCACCGCGATCGGGTGTAGCCGTAACTCCCAAAATGTTCGCTTGAGGGAAGTGTTCCATAACGCGTTGGTACCCGTCAGAGAGAATATGGTGAGCCTCGTCAACGATAATGGTTCCAAAGTAATCTTCTGAAAACTGCTTGAGGCGATTCTCACGCATCATGGACTGAACGGACCCAACCACGATCTGATACCAGGATCCGATACAAGACTCTTCTGCCTTCTCGACAGCTGTCATGAGACCGGTCACTGAATAGATCTTATCCGAAGCCTGTTGCAGGAGCTCACCACGGTGTGCAAGAACAAGTACTTTTCTACCTTCACGAACCTGATCTTCAGCGACCTTGGCGAATACGACCGTTTTGCCGCATCCTGTCGGAAGAACCAGGAGAGTCTTACGATTCCCGGAATCCCATTCTTCCTCTATCCGAACTCTGGCCTCATCCTGATAAGGTCTTAATTCCATGATTCGAAGCCTCCGAAGCCATTTGCCTGAGGTTGTGCAGGAGCGGTCGGGGCCTGTGAAGCCATGGTGGTATTATCCGCCTTCTCGGGATCACAGAAGCTCTTAATCTTATTGGCTTTATGCTTCTCACCGTCATTGCCGGTATATTCATCGATATAGACTTTGCAGATGCCGGTAGCACCGGTAACCTTGTTCCACTGCATCTTCAGTGTCTCACCGTGCTTCTTAAGGCCAATCGATACAAAGAACTGCGAAAGAAGACCTTCTGTCTTTGAGTGTAGATAAAGCCTGTGCTTGATCAGTGTTTCATCACCAGTTTGAGGATCCCACACGATGATCTCCAGCTCACACATCTTACAAGCCGGAAGCTTGGCCCCTCCGTTATACTGTCCTCTGTTCCAAGTCTTTACCTTGAACGGATACTTACCGGGCTGCAACAAAGAGAATTCTGTAGAGTCTTTGGTGATCTCATCATCCCAATCCAGTTCGTGTCCCTGATCGTTTACATTATCAAATCCTGCCATATTATCATCCTGCCTTTCTGTTAATAAGAATCTGGTCGTATACTTTGTCAAACTGTGCTATCAACATTCCGTCGATAAACTGTGGCGGATACTTGCTGACGAGCATGTCTTCCGGGCAAATGCCCTTAGAGGCAACCGCCTTTCTGATGTCCGCTTCCGTGACCTCTTTGGCCATCATGAGCGGAAGAAGTTTCTCCGGGAAATTCGGATCTGTGATCTGAGGATCGAAGCACGTTTTTTCAGCATCATCTGTTATTTCAAACGGAAGATCATCTGATATCTCGAACGGGAGCGCATCATTGTCAAATGAAGATACTTCCTTAACGGGTTTCTGCTCGTGCTTCGGATTTGAATCCGATATCAAAAACAACCTGGCTATCTGGTCGAATTCGAACGGAAGTTCATCCGGAAGACCAAAACGGTTTTTCGCATCCCAAGCGGGGTGATGTGTCGTGTACATTACCCTCTGACCACCCTGAGCCTTCTTTTTCCCCTCGACGTCGACCACATAGGTCTTATAGTTCGCAAACAGCACAAGATCTGCCCATTCGCGCACCATATTTGCTATTGATGTCTTAGGCGTATCGTTGAGTTTCAGCGTGTATCTGTCGTAAGCACCGTTCTCATCCGGCTGTTCAAACTTTTTCAGAGCAGCATGTGCAATAAGAATTACATTGATACCCTTGTTGACGATATCTGTAAGGGCATTAAGAAGCTTGCCGAACTCTTCATAGACATATGTATAACCCTTGCCATATCCCCAGTCCTCTATGCCGGACTTCTGGTTCTTGTCACATATGTGCTTGATACACATACGCTCTGCCCAATCAGCTGTATCGATTACCAAAGTCTTGCAAAGTTCAACGTCAGAATTTCTTACTTCCATAACATAGTTAGCAAGTTCCATCCAAGTCTTAGGGGAAGGATCTACGCGTCTTACGTTAATGTCTTTGGTCGACTCCTCTGTATCAATAAAAAGTGGATACGGTGCCTTCGATGCAAAAGTCGTCTTCCCTATACCATCAGTACCATAGAGTACAGCCTTAATGGCATGCGGCTTTATTCCGTTAGATATATTCATGAATCTGGTTCTCCTTTCTTACCATTTCCAATCTTCTTTTGTATCCGGAGGTGCACAGTGCTTCACAGACTCCGGATCAACATCTCCGCCATAACCGTCGGTGATAATGATGCTGCATTCATCTCCGGTCGAGACTCGGGTGGCTATAGCCTGCAGGCCTTCTGATTCAAGCCACTTGCCAAACTCGTTCATGGTGTCGATGTCCATCTGCTCAAGCTTGTCGATGAGAACAAAACCGCATTCCGGGTTAAGCTTCCTTACGATTGCGGTGGCGACACGGAGCTGTTCTGAAGAACTCATATCTCCCCAGGTGAAACCTTTATATGTCAGCTCGCCATCTTTGACAGATAATCCTTCGAGCGGAAGATCTGCTCCATTAAGAAGGTCTATCTTATCCTTACGGATCTGTTCGATCTTGACGGTAAGATCGTCATATAGTGCCTGACCTTCCTTCGCAATCTGATCCGCACGCTCTTTATCCTGATTAGCGCGGATCTTTACATTGATCTCATCGATGTTTTTGATATTCGCCTCAAGTTCCACTGTAGATTCATCTTGCAGATCTTTTGCATCTGTCTCGGCAATCTTCAGATCAGCTTCAAGGTTTTTATGCTTCTGTTTTGCTTCGGCAAGTTTTTGTTCAAGTGCCTTGACCTCACCATATGCAAATGCACACTCGTGCAACAGCTGTTCGACACGGTCCCGCTTTCGCTGGTTCTCACCGTTTTTAGCAAGAATATCCTGTTGCTGCTTAATCAGTTCTGAGGGAGACATAAGGTCCTTCGGTACATCCGGATAGTATGTTAGTTCTGCTGCGAGAGCTTTCTTCTTTTCGACATCTCTACCGAGAACCAACCTCTCCTGATATAGTTCCTGTTCCTCGCGATCAAGTTTCTCGAGTTCTTCTTCTACCCCGATAATCTGAAGAAGCGTCTTGGCCTTCTCCTTACCGGAGCTCTCCATGAACTTGGGAAGGTCCAGCGCAAGCTTGCTAATGAAGCTGTCAAGCAAAGTCTGACCGGACTTCTGACCCGAGGGATCAGTAATCTTCAGATCAGAGTTCTTTCCCTTCCTCTCCACGATAAGTCCGTTTGAGAGAACTACCTTCAATGTTGGGGGGAGAACAGAGTCCGCGTTCTTGGCGTCTGCAGGACGGTACTTGTCGCCGCCAAGAGCCCAGGCGATAGAGTCAAGTACAGATGTCTTACCCTGTCCATTCTTACCGCCGATAACGGTGAGACCTTCCTTGCCGGGTTCGATCTTGACAGCTTTGACGCGCTTGACATTCTCTATCTCCAACTTGTTGATCTTAATGCTCATATATAATCATTCCTTTCTTATCTGCGTCCCGAATACCGGGAATCTGTATGGTTCAACTCTTCTCAGATCTTCAACACGACGCTGGTGTTTACGACGCTCCAACCCGATAAGTTCCTTAATGAGTTCTATGAATGTCATCAGAACCCTCCGATCTGGATCTTTCGTTCCTCAACCTTGTTCTCAGCTACGTCCAGAATGGCATGGAGAGAATTCAGCATGAGTTCATCGACTTCTATCTTGTCTCCGGGTGCCAAACCGTAAATAACATCACCCATGTGAGCTGTAGCATCCTCTAGTGAGATTCCGAATATGTTCATCTCCTCTCCTCCTTCTTGCCGATATCGAAGTACTTCCTTTTGTTCTCTGCTGTAGGTTCGATACCCTTGTTACGAAGCAGAAGTTCCTTCTCCCTGACCGTAAATGCTATTTTCCCGGTCATGCGGCTGTTTACCGCTGCCACACCCTTGTTAATCACATTTCCGATTTCTTCATAGGACCTGTAGATCCTGCGAAGTCTCGGATATGTGCAATACTTACTCGATCTCATGGTTTTGATTACTTCTCTGTTTCTTCCAACCTTTTTCTCTGACTCAAGCTCTTTCTGTGAAGCTCTTACTGCCTCTTGAATCATCGGCCGGAAGATCGATGCCAGAACTTCTGCTTGTTGTGGTGTAATAACTAGTCCGTTCATTGTTTCTCCTTTCTTCACATTTCGTGAGTGTCGTGGGCAAAAAATAAATCCCCAATAGGCGTCTGATAAAAATTAGATATTCTAACTTTAATCTCATCCCTGGGGATCCTCTGGTCCAGCTCATACATCGAAAGCGCTGAAACGCTTATTCCAATTGCTTCAGCGACTTCTCTTTGTGATCTGTCTCCTCTAAGTGAAGATAACTTCTGTCCTATTGTCTGTGCCACTTGGATTTCTCCTTTCTTCACGTTTTGTGATTAGAGTTTAAATCATGCCTGAAAGTTTGTCAACACACTTTGTGAATTTTGTTATTGTATTTTTCACAATTCGTGTATATACTTGATTTATTACATAAGAAAGGAATGTCATATGAACAAATTCAAAGATATGTTGAAATACTTCCGAGAAAAGGAAGAACTATCTCAGGCTGAACTTGCCAGTAAGATTGGAGTAAAACCCTCTACTATTGGTATGTACGAAACCGGCGAACGACAGCCGAATTTCGAGACTGAAGAAAAAATAGCAGATTATTTCAACGTTAGTCTTGATGTTTTAAGGGGGAAAAGGGAGTACTCAGCTCAACCCATTATTCTTTTGGAAACAATCGGTAGCAAGGCCTCTTCTGTAAAGATCCCTGTTCTTGGCGATGTTGCAGCAGGCATTCCTCTCAATGCTATCGAAAATATAATCGATTATGAGGAAATTCCTGAAGAGCTCGCTTCCCAGGGAGAGTTTTTCGGTCTGAGAATAAAGGGGGATTCAATGGAGCCCAGGATCTGCGATGGTGATGTGGTAATCGTCAGGAAGCAAGAAGATGCTGATTCCGGTGACACTATCATCGCCTGTGTAAATGGTGACTATGCTACCTGCAAAAGATTGGTTAAGCAGTCAGACTGCATCATGCTGGTATCCTTGAATAGCAAATATGCACCCATGATATATACCAAAGATGATGTTATCAACATGCCGGTAACGATCATCGGCAAGGTGGTTGAACTCAGGGGGAAGTTATGAATAAAATGTGGCATTTCTGAATGGTTGCTTGACGGGATCCTCGGGTGATTATAGAATATACATACAAAAGCTTCGGCTTTTGTTAATAAGTTTAACCGCCCAGGACAGTAAGCGCCCTAACTATCAGAGGGAGAGCAGAATTCCTGGGCATTACTATTTGTGGAGGTCGATATGATTAGGACAGCTATTTTAGTAGATGGTGGTTTTTACAGGAAGAGAGCCAAAGTATTAAAGGGTGAGCTTTCAGGAAAAGATCGCGCAAAAGAATTATTTCAATATTGCATGTCGCATATAAACGGCAAGAATTACGATGGTAGCAAAAATGAAGAAAAACAAACACTTTATCGCATTTTCTATTATGATTGTATGCCATTGAATAAGCGTTATGTCTTTCATCCTCTAAGCAAACAAAATGTAGATCTTGGTAAATCTGATTCATTTGACTGGACGGAATCAATGTTTAATGAACTTAGGAAAACTCGAAAAGTTGCATTAAGGTTGGGAGAATTATCTACTTATTCTAATTACAATCTTAAACCTTCAGTAACAAAAAACTTGTTTTTGGGGAAGATCAAACTTGAAGATATTAAAGTGAACGATTTTGAATTAAATATCAAGCAGAAGGGCGTTGATATGAAGATTGGTATCGATATTGCTTCTCTAGCATATAAGAAGCAGGTTGATCGAATAATATTGATTGCAGGCGATAGCGATTTTGTTCCTGCAGCAAAAACGGCTCGAAGAGAAGGCATTGATTTCATATTGGATCCGATGTGGACTAAAATAAACGACAATTTATTTGAACACATTGATGGATTAATGAGTGTTTGGCCCGATCCTTCGAAAACTACAAAATAAAAACCTTCCCCAATGCACCACCATCGGAGAAGGCAAGAAAGGAATCGTGTGTACAGTGAACGAACGTACTGGCAATTCCACGTTCATTGTACCACATTCCTACATATTTTAATAACGAGGAGGAATGTACAATGTATCAACATCACGATATCCCACAACCCAAGTGGGATGCAAAAAACAAGAAATGGATCCTGTCCATTATGATCAAAGGCAGAAGAAAGCAATTCACGTCCAGCCTGAAGGGTATGCCGGGCAAACGGATCTGCCGTGAGAAAGCAGCAGAGTGGATTGAATCAGGTTGTGAAAACACGAACAATTCTACTGTCAGCAAAGCTTTCGATATCTATATTAAGGAATACCGAGCACGATTTGGGGATAATGAGCAGCTGGTAAATATCGAGAGTGTGGGAAGAGTATTTATTCTACCTGCTATCGGCAATTACAAATGTTCCAGGATAACTCTGGATGATTGGCAGGATATCATCAATAACGCTAAGCCTACTGTATTTGTTCGTAAGGACGGTACTACATATCAGAGGACTGAGAAACTCTCCAAGAAATATTTGAACAATATAAGGGGTGTTATCATGACCTTCTGCAAATGGGCAGTTCCGAGGCATTACTTCAAAGACTATCCCAATGGTTTATACATTCCATCAGGAGCTCCTACGAAGGGAAAGGAAATACTCCAACTGTCAGATATAGAGAAACTGTTTAAGAATCCTACAGGCCTGTGGTACGAGCGAGCCCTGATGATCGAGGTCCTTACCGGATGGCGTCCGGGGGAAGTACTGGGGCTCCAGAAAAGCGATTACGACCCGGAGACCGGACTCGTCGTGATAAACAGATCCGTTAATGCCAGAGGAATGATCACTCCCGGCAAGAACAAGAACGCACATCGAGCAATGGAGTTAACTCCGGAAGTTAAGAGGATCCTCGATGAACAAATCGCAGAAACGGAATATCTTGACTCCGAATGGATATTCTGCAATCAGATCGGATGTAAGGCAAGACAGGAAGCCGTCCGAAGATGCTGGAGAGCTATAGTAAAACGCAAAGGACTCCCGGAGAATACCTCTCCCTACTCCCTGCGTCACACTTTCTACACGCATACCGAAGCATATCTACCTGACAGAGTGATTAAATCGGTCTTCGGACATAGCGAGAAAACTGATGGACACTCAATATATGGTTCACATGTTATCTCCGAGGAAGCACACGAGGCAGCACAGAAGCTTTCTATCACACCGATATATCAAACTGCTTTCAACAAGAAAAAAGCGGAGTAATTTTACTTCTATTTTTACTTCTAACAATGTTACACAGCTTGGAAACGCAGTAATATCAATCATTTCGAAGAAGGCTTCCACAGGTTCGAATCCTGTCACCTCGACCAAAACAAATTAAAGGACCCTCAAACACGGTACGACCGGTGTTTGAGGGTTTTCTTTTCGAAGTCAGGAAACTGTTGTCTTTATTTCGAATACCAGTTCTGATTATTTCTTCATCTTCGATTCTATATACTTGCAGGCCTGATAGACAGTAACATCCTGATCCGGCATGGGTATGCGCTCACCGGTTACAAATCCTGCGAAACCGTTGACCTCAGATGCATTGTCTTTGAGGACGAGTTTTTTGCCGCCTGCATAAAAGATGGTCAGCTTCATTCTGTATTCGGTGCTGCGAATAACTCTTCTTTGGTAATCTTCGATCTCCATATCCTCGATCTCATCGATCGCGATCTTCTTCCTCACAAACAGTGACGATACCTTTACTGTCGTATCGTCCACTTTGATGACGGCACCGATCGCTTTATCAACGAAATAAAGGATCAAAGCCAGAGCAAGCAATACCATCAAAACTACGCATACGATCAGCGCGATCCCGTGAAGCTCGACATTCGCAGAAGTTAAAGGTAAAAACAGAATTGAAATAAACCACAACACGGGCAATATGATCAAGCTTATCCATATAGGCGTGAATTCGTTTCTGATCTTAAATTCCATAATATCCCCCAATTATTCTCAATGTTTTGGTTTCCCTTATCCGCGATTATATCATACCGGGAGCGGAAACTCCTCTTTTCGAAAAAAAGGACTGCCCCGCGGGACAGCCCTAAATATATTCTCTATATCCTGTTGTTAAATCGATCAGTCCTTGCCGTAGAAATCGTTGAAGGATACGGCCTTGTCGAACTCGTAGATATCGTCTGCGATCTGGAATTCCTCGTAAGGGCCTACGTTCTCGTCGCTGCCGTCAAAAGAAGGAGCTGCGGGATTCTTGGCCTTGTACATGATGAGGTTGCCGTCTGCATCCTTCTCGCCTGTCGTGTAGTAGCACTCGGTGCTTTCAACAGTCTTCTTCTCGGGATTATACTTCTGGAACTCAATAACTGTTGTGCTGGCTCCGCCGGAACCTGTACGGTAGAATGTGCCGTCCTTCATGTACTGGAGGCGGTTGCGTGCCCAGCCTGCGGTAACGGGAACGATCTTGCCGTCAGAATCGAGAGTGAAGATGCTCAAAACGCTGATGATGTGGTAGGAACCGTTTTCGACCTTCGCCTCAACATCGCTGATAACGAAGAGCTCTTCTGTGCCGTCCTTGTCAATATCGATGAGTTCATACTTCAAAACAGAATAGGGATCTTCTGTCAGCTGTGCTGCCTCGAGGATTCCGGAAGGATCTGCGAAATCAGCATAATCTCCGACTTCCTTGGTGTCAGCCAGAGTCTTGATCTTGTCTGTGATGTCCTTATACTTGTCAAAACCTGTCTTGCCGGCATCAGCCTTGGATTCCTTGCTCTCCTTGCTCTCCTCGGAATCCTTGCTTGCCTCGGTGTCCTTGGACTCGGAAGAGGAAGCCTCTGTTGCCTGAGTCGTAGTCGTTGTTGTAGCGTCCGTAGCGGATGTCTCAGCGGGCTTATCAGCATTGCATGCAGTAAGAGCAAGAGCAGCTACGAGGACTGTGCTTACTAAAGTCTTTTTCATATTTAAAATCTCCATTCATTTACTATTAGTGTCTTTCGACAACCGTGTTATTTTACCCGTTTGGCTTCTTTTTGCAATAAACTTTTGCGTTTTGCCTAGAGATAGCCACAACTTAAAAAAGCAGCCCCGGACGTCCGGTCCGGAACTGCCCTGCTGAATATGTTTCCGTTGTCAGATAAATGCCGGCTTATCGAAAACGACTCCTCCTTCGATCAGGCGGTCGATAAAATGCTTATAGTACTCAGGGATCAGCTCCTCTGTCTCATCGTGCGCATGCAGGAGCAAAAGCTGATGCGAGCCATCCTTGAAGAGCGGTGCCCCGTAAGGCGGCTTTGGATCTTCGATCCTCTTAAAGACATCTTCTTCGGTAAAGCCGCTCCCCTTCCTTATCTTGTATTCCTCAAAATCGAAAGTCCAGAAAGTATCGATATCCTTATCAAGTTCCATCTCCTGCCAGAAAGGAAAACCGATCTTCCTGTCGTCAACCTTGTCGAATCCCTTCTCCTTCAGATAGTCCTGCAGAAAGGCTTTATTCTCCCCGCCCTTGTTGCCGTATGGGAACCTGAAAGACCTGAACCTGCGCTCAACTCCCGCCTCATCGTAAAGGCGGTCCAAGAACTCCTCGTTCTTCTCTATCTCGCTTATTGCCTCTTCCCTTGTAAGTTCCGAGAACTGCGGATGCGAAAAGCTGTGATTGCCGACTATCATGCCATTCTGCAGAGCATATATCGCATTGGCGCGGCACTCCTCATTCCAGGAGCCGACGGCAAACATTATGACTTCTATGTTTTTCGAGACAAGGTAATCAACTATCGCCTTTGTGTTCCGGGACGGGATGTCGTCGATCGTAAGCGTTGCGGTTATCATGTGATGCCTCCTTGGGATCTATATGATATAGATTATAACTTTTCGCGCGCAAAATATTTAAACATCCTTTTCGATCGGCAGCAAAACTGTAAATGGGATTTTTGCTAACTGTACAGTTTACGGATTTGCACGTTACAGTTTTGCCGTAAAGATAATCTTCGCCAGATGGCGAAGTTTTAAGGCTGTTTTGGAGAAATCCGCGAAAAAACAGGCGGACCGGAGTCCGCCTGTCTGAAGCTTTAGCTTATTGTGATCAGATCTCGTTGAAGCCTTCTCTTGCAGCGTATGTTGTGTGCAGGAGCTCGTGGGACTTGTGGCTGTTGGGCTCGCCCAGGAACTTCTCGTAGAGCTCGATGATCTGAGGGTTGTTGTGAGACTGACGGAGAACAAGTCTCTCGTCCTCGGAGTAGAGGGCCTTAGCTCTCTTCTCTTTGTATGTATCCATGATGTCATCGGACTCGCCGTGGAGGAAGCACTCTCTGACGTAAGGCTGGCCGCCGCCGTTGATACAGCCGCCGGGGCAACCCATGATCTCGATGAACTGGTACTTGGACTTGCCTTCGCGGATCTCGTCGAGGAGGACCTTAGCGCTCTTCATGCCGGATGCGATAGCAACGTTGACTGTTGTACCGTTGATGTCGATGGAAGCTTCTCTGATGCCTGCATCGTGGCCACGGACTGCCGTGAACTCGATGGGCTCGGACTCCTTGCCTGTGAGCTTGAAGTAAACAGTTCTGAGTGCAGCTTCCATAACGCCGCCCGTAACACCGAAGATAACGCCAGCACCGGTGTAATCACCCATTATGTCCTGATCCCAATCTTCGTCGGGAAGTCTGTCGAAGAGGATACCGGCACGCTTGATCATGCGGGCAAGCTCTCTTGTTGTGATGACTGCATCAACGTCGTCAATGCCGTTGACCTTGAGCTGGTCACGCTGACGCTCGAACTTCTTTGCTGTACAAGGCATAACGGATACAACGAAGATGTCTTCGGGAGCGATGCCGTTCTGCTCTGCCCAGTAAGACTTGATGATCGCGCCCTGCATCTGGTGAGGAGACTTGCAGGAGGACAGGTGAGGGAGAAGATCTCCGTAGTTGTACTCTGCATAGTTGATCCATCCCGGTGAGCAGGAAGTGATCATGGGGAGTGTTCCGCCGTTTGTAAGTCTGCCTAAGAGCTCTGTGCCCTCTTCCATGATGGTGAGGTCGGCACCGAAGTTTACGTCGTAAACTCTGGTGAAGCCGAGTCTTCTCATAGCAGCTGCCATCTTGCCCGTAACGGGTGTGCCGATGGGGAAGCCGAACTCTTCGCCAAGAGCTGCTCTGACTGCAGGAGCTGCCTGAGCGATAACTGTCTTGCCTGCTGCGAGAGCAGCGTCGATCTTGGAGATCTCGGAGTGCTCCATGAGAGCGCCCGTAGGACAAACGTTAACGCACTGACCGCACTGGATGCAGGGGGAGTCAGCGAAGGAGCGGTTCTCTGCAGGAGATACGAATGTGTTGAAGCCGCGGTTTTCGAAACCTAAGATTCCAAGTCCGTGAGCGTTCTTACATCTCTCGATGCAGCGGCCGCAGAGGATACACTTGGATGTATCTCTTACGAGTCCGGGAGCCAGCTCGTCGTAGTGAGTCTCGGAATGAACGCCCTGGAAAGCGCCTTCTCTTGCGCCCGTTACGTTAGCAACGTGGAGAAGCTCGCACTGGCCGTTCTTGTCGCACTGCTGGCAGTTCATGTTGTGGTTGGAAAGAAGCAGCTCTACGCTGTGTCTTCTTGCGGCTGTAGCAGCGGGAGAAGAGATCTTGATCTCCATACCCTCGGAAACGGGGTAAACGCAGCTTGCTACAAGGCCTCTTGCGCCGGTTGCCTCAACGAGACATACACGGCAGGATCCCTGGTTGCACTCACCGTGGTTGAATGCACAGAGTGAAGGGATCTCATATCCGCACTTCTTTGCAGCTTCGAGGATAGTAAGTCCTTCCTCGACCTGATAGGAGATGCCTTCTATTTTAATATTGATCATCGCCATAGTAGTAACCTCCTTTAAGCTTTGGATATCGCGCTGAACTTACAGTTGCTCATGCACAGGCCGCACTTAACGCACTTGTCGGGATCGATCTCGAAAGATGCGAGCTTGTGGCCCTCGGGGATGTACTCGGTCCTCGTGATGCAGGAAGCAGGACAGTTCTTGGCACACATGCCGCAGCCGATACACTTATCCTTGTCGATCTTGTACTGCATAAGGCTCTTGCAGACGTGAGCCGGGCACTTCTTGTCAACGATGTGAGCGATGTACTCGTCACGGAAGTGAGCGAGTGTCGAGTTAACAGGGTTGGAAGCTGTCTGGCCGAGAGCGCAGAGGGAGTTTGTCTTGATCGTCTTGGAGAGTTCTTCGAGCTCATCCAAGTCTTCCATTGTGCCCTTGCCTTCGCAGATCTTTGTGAGGATCTCGAGGATCCTCTTTGTGCCGATACGGCAGGGTGAGCACTTACCGCAGGACTCGTCGCAGATGAATTCCATGTAGAACTTTGCAACGTCGACCATACAGTTGTCTTCGTCCATGACGATGGCTCCGCCGGAACCCATCATGGAACCCTTCTGTACGAGGTTATCGAAATCGATGGGCTCGTCCAGATATTCTTCTGTCAAGCAGCCGCCCGAAGGACCACCGGTCTGGATGGCCTTGAATTTCTTGCCGTTCGGGATGCCGCCGCCGATATCGTAGATCAGCTCGCGGAGTGTTGTACCCATAGGTACCTCAACGAGTCCTACGTTATTAACCTTACCGCCCAAAGCGAAAACCTTTGTTCCCTTGGACTTCTCTGTTCCTACTGCTGCGAACTCAGCTGCGCCTTCGCGAAGAATGAAAGGTACGCATGCCAGAGTCTCAACGTTATTAACACAGGTAGGCTTGCCCCACAGACCCTTGACTGCCGGGAAAGGAGGTCTCGGTCTCGGCATACCGCGCTTACCTTCGATGGAATTAAGGAGAGCTGTCTCCTCACCGCAAACGAAAGCGCCGGCACCGAGTCTGATGTGACAGTCAAAGTTGAAGCCCGTGCCCATGATGTTCTCACCAAGGAGACCTGCTTCTCTTGCCTGAGCGATCGCGATCTTAAGACGGGATACTGCGATAGGATACTCGGCACGTACATAGAAGTAACCCTCCGATGCGCCGAAAGCGTAACCTGCGATCATCATGCCTTCGATAACGGCCAAGGGGTTACCCTCGAGGATGGAACGATCCATGAATGCACCCGGGTCGCCCTCGTCACCGTTACATACGACATACTTCTGATCAGCGTTGACGTTGAGAGCGAACTGCCACTTTCTTCCTGTGGGGAATCCGCCGCCGCCACGGCCTCTTAAGCCGGATGCCAATACTTCGTCGATAACTTCCTGCTGCGTCATGGACAGAGCCTTCTTCAAGCCCTGGAAAGCACCCATGCCTACTGCCTCATCGATATCCTCGGGATTGATGACGCCGCAGCCGTGAAGTGCAACACGGCGCTGCTTCTTGTAGAAGTTGATGTCTTCCTGCTTTGTTACTTTATTCTGGGAAGCGGGATCAACATAGAGAAGTCTCTCTACGATCTGACCGCCCGCAATATCTGTGTCAATGATCTCTTCAACATCGTCAAGTGAGACCATACGATAGAGAGTATCTTCGGGATAGATCTTTACGAAAGGTCCCTGTGAACAGAAACCGAAACAACCTACCTGGTTGACTGTTGCCTTATCGGAAAGGCCTTTTGCTTCGAGGAGTTCCTTGAACTTCTCCATTATCTCTTTGGAGTTACTGGACAGACATCCCGTACCGCCGCAGAGAACGATATGGCGCTTATCATCTGCGCCCTTGAGCTTATCATCGAGACACTTGGTACAAGCTGCACATGTCTCGTCAAGCTGAGCTACTGATGTAATCTTGTTCATGCCGTTGCCTCCTGTCTGTAAGAATCAATGATCTCTGATACCTGACCTACGGTAACCTTGGGATAAACCTTACCGTTGATACTTACTGCCGGTGCGATACCGCATGCACCGATGCATCTTAACGCATCGAGAGTAAAAAGTCCGTCCTCCGTCGTCTCACCGGGCTTGATTCCCAGAAGTTCGGAGAACTTGTCGATAACAGTCTGTGCTCCCTTAACGTAGCACGCTGTTCCGAGACAGCATCCGATTACGTACTTTCCCTTCGGTGTCAAAGAGAAGAAAGAGTAGAACGTAACCACACCATAGATTTCTGCGACCGAAATACCGGTCTTTGCGGATACCAGCTCCTGAACTTCAAGCGGGATATAACCGTATTCGTTCTGGATGTCGCTGAGTATCATCATGAGAGGAGTCTTCTCATCCGTGTATCTCGCACAGATCTCCTCGATCTTCGCTGCTGCAGCAGCATTCAGCTTAGCCATACCTGACCTCCTTGCTAAAAATACTCGATTTTGAGCCGTTAATATTCTACCACGGCGGCCCCCCTCTAAGAGACTCTTCTTTAGGGTATTTTAGGCGATATTCCGCTCTCAAAACGACATTAGCCGCTTTCATTTTTTATTATTTTTTACACACACGCGAAAATAGATTAACGAAAAGATATCATTTTTCGAAAAGTCACTTCCTCATAAAAAATCGGGTAAAAATCAGGCAATCTGCAGAAATGGTTGACAATTACGGTTTACAACTGTAAACTAAGCACAGTTTATGATCGTAAACCACGGAGGAACAATGATGGCAGAATTATTGTTAAGCGAGAGCGAATACCGTCTGATGGACGTGATCTGGAGAAACGCGCCGGTCGAATCAGGCAAGCTCGTAAAGCTTTGTGAAGCTGAGCTGAACTGGAAAAAATCAACGACCTACACGATGCTCCGCAGGGTCATGACCAAGGGCATGGTCCGTAACGACGATTCGCTGGTGTCCGTGCTTATCCCGAGAGACCGGGTTCAAAGGTTCGCATCCGAAAGGATCGTATCCAATACCTTCGGCGGATCTCTTCCTTCATTCCTCACCGCCTTTTTGGGGGACAGGACTTTGTCGGACAGTGAAGCTGACGAACTCATAGGACTCATCGATAAGTACAGACAGGAGAACTGATCCGGGAGGAGATTAGATGAGTGAATTTATCTCGACGATCCTTAACATGAGCCTGACCGGCAGCATCGTAATATTAGTGGTGCTCGCCGCAAGACTTCTGATGAGGAAGCTCCCCAAGAAGTACCTCTATCTTTTGTGGGCCGTTGTAGGCTTCAGGCTCCTGTGTCCCGTAACACTTGAATCGAGCCTTTCGATCTTCAACATCAAGCCCCTGAAAGAATCCGTGAACACCGTAAAAGAACTGCCTATGGCAAATTTTGCCGACAGGACTCTGCCGGCAGGCAAGGCGGTTGAGAGAGCCGCTGCAGCTGCAGATGTTTCCGCAGTCAGCATCGTCCCTTCTCAGATCGTGATCTTGCTCTGGGCAGCAGTTGCGGCCGCTATCGTAATATACATAATCCGCCAGTATTTCCTCCTGCGGAAGGACCTTAAGAATGTGACCGAACTGGAACCCGGCCTCTGTGTCGGAAGCCAGATCGACTCTCCGTTCGTAATGGGATTACTGAAGCCTGTGATCTATATGCCCGACGGGTTGGCTGATGATGAGATGAAATATCTTCTCCTCCATGAGAAGACTCACATCAAACGCAGGGATACAGTTTTCAAGGCTATAGGACTTATTACAGTCGCCCTTCATTGGTTCAATCCATTAGTATGGCTGGCTTATAAGCTTTTCGTACAGGATATGGAGATGAGCTGCGATGAGGAGGTTATCTCAGAACTCGGCGCGAACGTCAAAGCTGATTACAGCATGTCACTCGTCTCTTTCGCATCAAGAAACCATCAACCCAAGTACATTGTGGTGCCGGTAACCTTCAGTAAGGCGGTTTTCGGCAGAAAGGAAGTAAAGATGAGAATCAAGAATATCTTAAGTTATAACGGAACATCTAAGCTGATCGCAACCCTTTCTCTCGTACTGGTTGCAGCTATCGGACTTGTATGTATGTTCAATGCAACAACACACGCAGACGCCCAGGCTGACGGGCAGCTCGCTACAGCTCCCACAACAGTGGAAGAAGATAATGATGATGCACTTCAGATCACGGCTACCGAGGCTCCTGCAGAAGACAAAGACGCAGATGATGCCAACGTACCCTACGAAGGAACAGAGCCTGCTGCAGATGCAGATGCAAATGCAAACGTACCCTTCGAAGCAAAAGATGCAGAAGAAGGTTCGGCAGTCCGCAAATATCTGGCTGAACAGCCCACAGAAAGCGGAAAAAAGATCGACCAGGATGATATCGATGCAGTAGATAAGTACATTGCAGAACAGGAAGCTGACCAGACATCAGGAGATAAACTTGCAATGATCACCCCCGGTTGCTTCGGCATCGAACTTCCCATCATCGACAGTGAGCACATCTTCAACAAGGTCGATCTCGGCAAGGGCAAGCACACCACAAAGGAAAGCCCTGAACTCGGATTCTCAATGGGCCCCAAGGAGGTTTTCAAGGGCAGAGTATTCGAGATCCGCTCTGACAAGAAAGTAGCCGATAACCTTTTCAATGCTCAGGTCGAAACGCTCGAAAATATGGGCTTCGAAAAGTTCCTCGATGAAGTCAGCGGTACATACTACGGCTACAACAAAGATCTCAAGATCGCCGTAGTCATCGAGAACTGCACGGGAATCTACAGGACATCCTACTTCGATATGGCTTCCACTAACGAAGTGACTCCCTTCATGTGCCTCGGCTGATGTTCGTGACCAATAGGGGATCAGCTTAGAAAGATCTTGCGGGGGCTGCCTTGACGGGCGGCCCCCTTTTTGATTGCCGGTGCGGCTGCCTCCTGCTCGTGAATCTGTTCACAAAACTGCTCACAAATTCCATTAAATTGTGAACAGTTTTGTGAGCAAAAGGGTTAAAAAGCTGTTTGTTCACAGTTTTGCTCACAATCTACATAAAATTGTGAGCAAATTTGTGAACAGAAGCCCGAAGCAGTGATCACTAAGGCAGCGGAACCCGGCTGTGATATAATCTCTTTGGAAAGACATAGGGGAGGATAAGATAATGTTATACGACCGCGATTTCAAGAGATGGAAATTTTCGACTGACCGTGTGATCGAGACCGAAGTGTATCAGGGCATGATCGATGAGTATGAAGAATTCCGCAGGAAGATGTTAAGAGTCGACATCCGTGACATGAACCACGAGCTCTACGGGGCGCCGAAGCGCGATGAGAATGAGAGTGCGGGTTCAAAGATAAAGAATGCAGTCGTCACGGTGCTCGTCCTGGGCGCTTTCGTATGCTGTGTTCTCGCGCTCATCCTGAAGAAGATACTGCTGTTCGGAATCCTCTTCTGCAGCCTCTTCCTTGTAGCCGGAGCCATCCTCGCATTCACCGGCGAGACTAATCCCAAGGACACTCCGAGCCGCAGGGTCAGAGGGCGTATTATCGGCGTCTTCATAATGCTGGGGGCCGGTGCGATATTGTCACTGATATTGCTGCGCGAAAGGTTCAGCCAGGCTGAATTGCTGATCTGGATGGCATCTGTGGCTTTCGGGCTCGCAGGACTTTGCATCATGGCGATCGCCATCATCGACAAGTTTTCGGCAAAGATCTTCTACAAGGAAGAGATCGATGCCAAGTGCATAGGTTATGTCAGGATGGTGGACTCGGATAGCGACAGTGACGGCGGTCCCCCGATGACATATATGATGATCTCCCCTGTTTTCGAATATTCGTATGAAGGCCAAAGGATCGAAGCCGTCTATGACAAGCTTCAGATTGGTGACTGTTCCGACATCGAGCTCGGCTCTTTCACTAAGATCAGGATCAATCCCAACCATCCTGAGGATGTCCTTGCGCCCAAGGTAACGTCCTCAGCGAACTTCGCAGTTCTCCTGATCTTCGGACTTATCTTCACTCTTGTTGGATCAGGCCTTGCCTGGTACAGCCTGCTCGGCAATGCAAAAGGCCTTGCGGTCGAAACATCCTGGAACAACATCCTGGGAGAAGAGACATCCGAGACAACTCCACCCAAAAAGACCATTTCCGATGCGACAGTCGAAGAAAACTATAAAGAAGACATCGAAGGCAAGCCCTGGTACTGCGAGATCACAACGGTCAGCGATATCGAAGATTATAAGGGCAACCTGCTCCTGACTTTCGGCGATGATACCTTCGAAAAGATGCTGATAAAGAATACCGACGCCTTGAAGAAGGGCGATAAGATCATGCTCTTCTATACCGTGTCGCGCGAGACCGAAGATCAGACGGCTGCCTACAAGTGTCCATTCGTCTATACATTCCCCGGTGACGTGGAATATGTAGGCTCGCACGGAGCATATCAGCCGTAAAAGGCATCCGGTCAGACCATTTGATATATGGACCTTAAACAGGCCGTTTGGGCGCGAAAAGCTGCCCGGACGGTCTTCTTATGCAAATAAAAAACCGGGACACTACAAGTGAAACACTTGATAGCGTCCCGATTAGGGGTTATACAAAGCCCCGGGGGGCGGGGCGTTTGCAGGCTTATTCATTCAGGACATTTTACTTTATAAGTCCTGCGCTGTCCATAACCGTGAACGAACTTATCCGCTCAAATTTGGGGAGCGTCCCGTTCAGTTCAGCAATCATTCTATCATAATCTTCCGCAGATGTCGCGGGTGCATATATATCACAGGTAAGTTTTCCTTCCCTGACATAGACCTTAACCTGCCTGATGTCGGGGGATAAGGCCTTAACCTTGGATGCGATCTTGTTGGAAGAGATGTTTTCGCCGTTGGCAAGAGTGATCATGGTGTCCTTGCGGCCGCGGAGATAGACTTTGTTGTTTACTATCTTGCCGATGTCGCCCGTAAGGAAGAAGCCGTCTTCAGTCATGACTTTCCTTGTTGCTTCCTCGTCCTTATAGTATCCGCAGAAGACATTGCAGCCCCTTATCGCAAGCTCGCCGTAGCCGTCCTCAGCGGGATCAAAGACTTTTACTTCGAAGTCCTCCAGGACCGTTCCTGCACTGTCCGGATCATCTTCATCCGGGTAGTCGATCGCAAAGCCCGATGCCGTCTCTGAGAGGGCATATGCGTTCATGAGTATTATGCCCTCCGATGCATAAGTCCTTCTCATCTCGAGGGGAAGGGTCGCGCCGCCGCAGAAGAAATATCTGAGCCTGCCTCCCAGCAGAGCCTTGATCGGAACATTCATCGCCTTGGCGCCGTCCATGAACTTCTGACAGACGAGCGGAACGGCAGAAAAAGCCGTGGGCTTTATCGCCATCATCTCCTGAGCCATCTCGGGGATCTTGTCCGCCAGGACGATCTTATATCCGAACACGAGCGAATACATGAAATTGAAGATCGAGCCGTAGGTATGGTTCAAAGGCAGGAAGAGATAGCAAAGATCTTCTGCAGTCAGGTTGATCCTCCTTGAAAGCGCCTTATGGCTCGAAAAACAGTTTTGGATGGACAGCATAACGGCCTTGGGGAAGGATGTCGTTCCGGAAGTAAATACGACCTTGGCAGGACTTTCGGGATCTTTTGGCTCGAGACTGAAAAGTCCTGCGCTTGAGGCCTTCCCTTCTTCTATCATCTGATCGAATTCTTCTTCGATGCAGATGAATCTGATCGAAGGAAATTTGTCACGGACGCTGTCGACAACGGCCTCATTTGCCTTGCCGTAGAGGAGGCATGCGATGTCGCATTTATCGATCGCATAGATCAGGTTCTCGCCGACCCAGTCCTTGGACAGACCGACTGCCATTCCGACATAGTTCATGACGGCGATGTCGGTTATCATCCAGGCGATGGAATTCGGACTGAAGATGCCGATGTTCTTATCCTTGTAGCCTTTGTCGATGAACCATTGAGCCAGGTAATTTACCTTTTCGATGAAAGCGGCAAAAGTTACTTTCTTGCCGGTACCGAATTCTTCCAGGTATTCTCTTTCTCCCCACTTGGAATAATCTTCTCTAAGGAGATCATTAAGTTCGTTCGTCATGTTATCCTCCTATCCTATATTGCGTCCCAAAAGGACATATTCATAAACGTCTTCTATCATGTCGGATGCATATTTCTGATTGATCTTGCCGTCGCGGATCAGGGATCCGATCGAAGGGAGACCCGTCGCCATGAGTTCTTTCATGACCGAATATACCAAAGCCTTGCCAAGGCCTCTGTGCTCGGGATAAACACCCATGTAGAGCATGATGTAACGCCCGGGGCTCTTCTTGAGTTTAAGGATCTTCATCAGGTTTAAAGGGTTCGATGTGTGATATACGAGATTGCCGTAATCAGGCACCGACACATAGAAGCCCGCGGGCTTGCCTTTGTAGAATGCGATCTTGGTCATGGAGAGGTTCATGATCTTCTTAAAGCTCGAGAAGACTTCATGGAAATCCTCCTTGCTGACATCCTTATAGATCGGAAAATCGGAATAGAGAGCGCTTACCATGTCGTAGATGATGTCGATCACTTCATCCATCTCATCTTCTTTGGGGCTCCTTATCTCGTAGCCAGCGGCGATGAATTCCTTATAGCGGCTTTCGAACTTATCGTTGACATAATCTCCGCCGACTGCCCCGAAAGCATTCGACACGTAATGCTCGATGACCTCAAAGCCGTTCTCCTTATAAAGATCGAGATAGTAATCTTTGTTGTAGGGCTCGCCTGTATAAGGCTTTTCGAACTTATTGATCTTGAGCCTGTACTTGATCCAGAAGGATGCATCGACGGGGCCTTCGATCTTGTCAAAGCCTTCAGCCTTGCAATAATCATATGCCTTATCGAAAAGGAACTTCGCTATCGCCTTATCGTTTACCATCTCTACAAAGCCCAGATATGCGGTCTTGTCGCCTTCGTAGGATGTGATTATGAACCTGCCTTTAACGCCGTCAGCGTAGACCAGGAATTTTGCGATCTTAAAATACTTGGACAGAGGATGCGTTTCTTCCAGGATCGATCTCATCGTGGAAGGGTCTTCCATGTTATCTTCAGCTGAATAGATCATGGAAGGAAGCTTGATGAAATCTTTGATGTATTTGGCTTCTTTATCGAATCTTACAAGTTCTGTCATGGATTATCTCCTTTTGTTTTTATCTCTATCCTGCCTGATGCGCCATCGATCCTTAAGAAGTCTCCTGTCTTGATGATGTCCGTTGCGCCCGTAACGCCCGTAATCGCGGGGATCCCCAATTCTCTTGATATTATCGCGGTATGCGAAAGCAAGGATCCTTTTTCCGAAATGATCCCTGCAGCGGAAGCCAGGAGGAATACCCAGCCGGGGTCAGTCATCTTCGCTATCAATATCTTGCCTTTGACATCTTTTACGTCCTTAACGTTTCTTATGACGAGCGCTTCGCCTTCCGCAACGCCTGCAGAACAAGGCGTTCCGGTAAGAAGATCAGAAGATATGCTGTTATTGAGGCTGCTTACGGCCATTCCCGATCTGTCGAATTCCTTATCCGCAAAAACGAGTCTTGAATAAGCAGGGAGCTTTGCGAAAAACTCATAATCGGATCTTCTTTCATCAATGAGATCTTTCATGTCACGCCCTTCTTTTGCAAGATCAAAGACTTCATCCAGAGTGAGCATGTAGATATCTTCTTCAGCCTCTAAAAATCCTTGCACTTTATATTGCTTTGCAAGCGTATCCATTATGAGTCTTACGATGCCGTAGATCCTGCTGCGGTTAAGCCTTGAGATCTCGCGGTTGGCAATGCCCTTGCAGCAGCGCTTGAGATAGAAGCCGGTAATGATCCCCTGCGGCATTTCCTCTTTATGTTCCGATGCAAATCTTCTCTTGATCTCATCAAGTCTTGCAGGGTCTTTTTTAAGTTCTTCTATCCTCTTATCGAGGAGTTCGGGGTTGCTCCTGAAAGTCCTGCTTTCAAGCTTTAATTCTTCCAGATTGCGGTCGCCATAAAGCCTTATGTATTCTTTCTTTTTCTCATCCGGATCATCATCCGTTGCAAGCTTTATCAGAGCCTTTACGGGCTTCATGCTCTCGATGTCCGTGATGCCGCTTATGAGAGAATTTATCCTGCCTTCATCGAGATGATATTTCTTCTTTAAGCGCGACTTAAGAAGGCCCGTATAGATGAATGCATACATGTCATTAAGAAGCGTCACGTCCCAGCAGGACAAAAGCTCTTCTTTAACCTTGTCATACATCGAAATGAGCTCAGCGGGAGCCATGTCTTCGCGGAAGTTATCGTAGAAATACCCGTTCACTTCCGCAAACTTCTTTTCGAGCTTCTTCATTTGGCGCGGAGCCGACAAGAGTTCATAAAGCGAATTGATGTAAGTTCCGATCCTTACAAAAGGATTTAATCCGAGATCAGTATCATCATATGTCTTGGTCTTTACTCCCAGCATCTCCTGCCAGACCGGGATTATCTTTTTCGAAAAAGGAAGAAATCTTATGACCGTATACCAGTTTGATATCTTGTAATAGATCCTGCCGTTGGCATGTCCCGTCATGTTGGCGATGACCTCTTCCCTTTTTGCAAGTTCCTTCTTATTTTTGAGCACGCGGTAGGAAAGGCCGCGGAAGACGCCAGCATAGACCATGTCAACGAATGATATGGTCAGAGGGAGAGAAAGGCCGGGATAGCTTTCAACAATATTGCTGTTATCCAGTATCACAGGATCGTCCGCATTAAGAGTCGTGATATTCCTTGCCTGAAGGATAAATATCTTCCCGTCCTTGACCGCAAATTCTATGTCGAGAAGATCACCTAAGACCTTCTTTATCTCTTCAGAAAGTTCAGCAAGTTTAAGGGCATCATCTTGTGACAAGATGTCTTCGTTGCCTTCAAAGCAAAAGACCTTGTCGGTCTGATTCCAGTAGTAAGTAACAGTATCGGACGAACGCGCCTTTACTCCCTGCCCTAATCCGGGACCTGCCGTGATGACGGTCTCGTTAAGGATGCCCATGGGATTGGCCGTGAAGATGACGCCCGAATGATCGGCATCGACCATCTCCTGTATCATGACATTCATCTTGATCCCTGCAGGATCAAGATCCATACTCGCGGCATATACTTCGATGCCCGCAGAATCCAAAGATCCGAAGACCTTTGAAACAGCATCCGGAATGTCTTCTTTTTTGACGTTAAGGATCGTCTTGAACTGGCCTGCAAAACTTGATCCCGCGGCATCTTCAATGTTGCCCGCGCTCCTTACGGAAAAGATCTGAGCATCCGAAGGAAGCTTTATCTCATCGGAAGGCTTTTCGACAACAGCAAAAGGCGGAACATCAAAACCCGCCTCTGAAAGTTTTCTTAAGTTTTCTATCTTCTTGCCGTACATCTCTTACCAGCTTATCCTGCCGAAGAGGAGGAAACATACGATCGTAAGCAGCATCGTCGATTCCTGAAGATATGTATAGATCTCGACTTTCTTAACTATCTCGAACCTCTCCGGATCCTTCATGAACTGAATGAACTTCCATGTCATCCAGGATGCGAGCAGGAAGAGGACCAGGACCGAGATCTTGTTGAGATTCCATACGAGTATGAAGTTCGTTATGATATCAACGATAGTCAGGATCATTACGAAGCGCGTGGACTTCTTGTAGCCGAAGAGCTTGGAATATGTCGTGTAATCATTCTCGTCCTTGGGGGCTTTTATCTTGCGCGAGACTTCCCAGATGAGAGCCGGGAAATAAAGGGTCCAGAGCGCCATGATATTGGTAAGTGTTACCCAGGGCAGATCATACTTGATCAAAGTGAATGCGATTATGTAAAGATTGATGAATGCCTGCACGGGATTATGAGTTACGAGCGCGAGCGGCAAAGAGGGCTGGATCTTGGATCTTTGGAAGAACCACTTGCTCATAAGATAACCGTAGATGTAGAGGATGATGAAGAAGATTATGCATTCCCTCATGAAGATTATGTTGAGCGCGATCGTTATTGCCTGCACGATGACGCATGCGACCATAACGTCTTTCTTATAGACCCTTCCCGACGGCAGGGGCCTGTCCGGGAAGAGCTTCTTATCAGTCTCAAAATCCTTGAGGTCATCTGCGATACGGAGCCAGAGGAGGAATGCAAAAACAGTCCATGCTCCGACGAATTCCTGAATGCCGATATTGAAACTGGTAACGCCCAGGTTCAAAAGTATTATGAAATGGATCTCCAGGAATAAGATGATACCCAGAAGGATCCTTGCCAAG
>JAIKVV010000057.1 GCA_024685385.1 Saccharofermentans sp.
CAGACCGTCATGGCTCCCCAGGGATATGCTCCGACACAGGCAATGCCCGGTGCCGCTCCCGCTCCCGCTCAGCGAAAGTCCAAGAAACCGCTCATAATCACCCTGATCGCGGTAGGATCCGTGGTCATGGCGGCTATAGTCGTAGGTGTAATAGTCCTTGCCGTCAAGAACGTTGCTGATCACGCACAGCCCTCCGTAACGACCGAGAGGACGAGAAGGACACATGACACTTCCGATGTGACGACCACCAGGGAAACGACCAAACAGACGACGAAGGGAACGACCCAGACAAAGGAAACGACGGAAGCGACGACCAAGTCGACAACGAAGGAGTCGAAAGAGACTTCTGAGACTTCTGAATCCTCCTCATCCGAATCCTCCGGCACGAGGACTTATGCATTCAATTCGAAAGTCGAGACCAGAGGCAACAGTTCCAATAACATAAACGAGGGAGATAACCTCATCTATAACAGCGATGACGGTGATTTCTATTACACCGACTTCGTCAGCGGCGGCCTTGTCCGTGACAGCGACGGCAAGCATCTTACAAGCAAGCCTGCTCATTATGTCCACAGGACGAAGAACAACATATGGTTCGTTCAGACCGAATCCGAAGGCAAGAAGTCGGCTGTCTATTACTATGAGACGGATACCGGTGAAGTCAAGAAGTCTTCAAAGCTCCCTGACGACGCCCTGATCACCGGATACCATATCGGCTATAATCCCGATACGGAGGAGTGGTTCGACTATCTGACAGACTCCAAGCACAATATCACATGCTACGACGGTGACGGAAAGAAACTGGGTTCCATACAGACCGACGGTCAGTATGTATTCAATGAAGGATATATCTACTATTCCCTCTGTTCGACAGACGGAGTCAAGAAGAGCGGATCCGAGACATATGTATGGCGTGTTCCGATGGACAACATCAATGCTGCTCCGGAGCCCGTGACCCACGTGGGAACGATGAAGACCGTAAGGCTTGTTGCCGACGGCAGTTATCTCTTTATCCTTTATAAGGACGACGGCAAGTTCTATATTGCCAAGCAGAGGCTGACTGACGGCGAGATACTCGTTGATACGGGCTTTGATAAAGATAAGGAACCGAATTCCACGTCGATAAACATCTGCGGAAATTACATCTACTGGGTTCACTGCGATCCCAACAAGGACAAGGCGACCAAGTCGACGATCTACCGCTGGAAGGCTGAAAAGGATTCAAAGCCCGAGGAGTGGTATTCCGTCAAGGGGCTCGCCGATTCCCTGAATATAGTCGAGGTCAAAGGAGAACAATTCATCTACTTCAAGACCAAGAAAGACAACAGCATCCATCTGTTATCGACAACAGACAAGACCAAGTCCACTGACGTGAAACTGAAATAGGATCAAATTTAAGGAGGTAATAAAATGGCATTAACAGAATGTGCAAACGGGCATCTTTACGATACCGATCAGTATGCAACATGCCCCTACTGCGGAGGGAACATGAACAGAGTCGAGTTCGGAGCAGCATCTCCTGACTCTGTCGGTTCTACGGTTGCTCCTTCAAGTTACGGAGCTGCCGGCGGTATCGGTAAGACAGTCGGATCAGGAATGGCTCAGGCTGCGCCTGTCGTCCCTGCCGCTGCCGCAAGCTATGACATCGGCAAGACCGTAGGCGCTACGGTTGCTCCCGCTTCTTATCAGGCACAGAAAGAAGAGAAGAGCGAAGATGTCGGAAAGACCGTTGCCGTTATGAAGCGCAACATGGATACTGAGCCCGTTGTCGGCTGGATCGTATGTGTTGAAGGCAAGAACAAGGGTAAGGATTTCCGCGTTCTTGCAAAGAACAATACCATCGGCAGAGGCGACAAGATGGATATCTGCATCACGGGTGACAATGCTATCTCCCGCGAAAACCATGCACGTCTTGCTTATGACGAGAAGCACAATGCCTATCACCTGATCCCGGCAGAGAGCACGAACAGCATCTATGTAAACGATGAACCGATCTATGTTCCGACGATCATCAATACCGGTGATGTATTGGAACTCGGCGAGAGCAAGTTTATCTTTACGGCTTTCTGCAGTGACAAGTTTACCTGGAAAGACGGTTTCAAGAACGGAGAAGCTTGATGGATAAACAGCTGGGATATCGTGTTGCCAATCTGCAGGGACTCGGTAAGAGGGCGCGTCAGGAAGATTCCTTTACCGTGGCAAACGCTTTCGACGTGATGAAGATCCGGTCGGAAGGTCTTCTGTTTGCGGTCTTTGACGGCATGGGAGGAATGAAGGACGGTAAGCTCGCCAGTGAGACGGCTGCGGCACATATAAGGAATTTCTTCCAGAACATGGACAGGTCTTCCGATATTTCCGCCCAGATCGTTGATGCATTGTATGAAGCATCCGATGCAGTCTGCGAACTGATCGGAGGCGACGGCGGATCTACTGCGGTAGTGTCCGTTATCTTCAATGAGAGTCTCTATTATGCAAGCGTCGGCGACAGTTTCTTATATCTCAAGAGAGGCAACAATCTCTACCGCTTAAATGCGGAACATAACGTATTGCACGATGAATATCTGGATTGCGTAAGATCCGGAGATCTTGATCCCGAATACTGCCGCCGCGTTGATGAGGCAGCCGCTCTTACCCAGTTTTTGGGAAAGATCGGAATGGATGAGGTGGATTGTTTCATCCGTCCTATGGCCTTAGAAGACGGCGACGTGCTTCTTTCCTGTTCTGACGGAGTCGGAGGGGTCTTAAGCGAAAACGAGATTATGACGGCTTTGTCTTTCAGATCGGAAAGAGCCATGTGCCAGCACATAGAACAGTGTCTCCTGGCGCATGATCTGCAGTATCAGGATAACTATACGGCTTTGGTCGTTAAATGCACGTATTAACATTTTTAAAAATACAGGAGGAAATTGGTATGAGAAAGAAAGCAATGACACGCTTGATGAGCGTAGTTATGACGCTGATAATGGCAGTGTCGGTAGCAGCATTTTTGCCGACGACCGTTTCAGCAGCTCCCAATGAGGTCCGTAACGGCGTAGTTCCCGTTATCTTCTTCATGAAGAGCGCAGGCTACTATGTTTATGACGGCGTAAACTACACATTCATCCAGGATCTGGGTGATGTCTGGCTGTCAGCAGGTTCAGGATTCTTCGTAGGTGATTCTGCAGACAATCCGACCCACATCGTAACCAACTATCACGTTGTTTCCGATTATGTTGAAGGCAGCCGCGAAGGCGGAATGTACGGTATCTACACAGGATACGAATATCAGGGCTTCCCTGTAGTAGTCATGGCTAAGACATGTGAACTCCGTGTTTACTATGATGATAACGACTACGATATCGCTTATGTTGACAGCTACGGTTCGATCGATAAGGTTGACCTTGCTATCCTCACTCTGCGTGATACCACGACAAAGAGAGTAGCTCTCCCCATCAAGGAACCCGACGAGGGCATGGTAGGTGAGAAGGTATATGCAGTAGGTTTCCCGGGAAATGCCGATAACGACTTTACGGGCGCTTCCCACTACGGCTTAAGGGACTGCTCCATGAACGACGGTTCCATCAGCAAATTTGTTGTAAGCTCCGGAACGGGTGTACAGAGGATCAATACCAATGCTCCCATCCATCACGGAAATTCCGGCGGCCCTTTGGTAGATGAAGAAGGTTATGTAGTAGGCGTTTGCACGAACGTTGAGTCCAACAGCCCTTACGCTAACCAGATCGAAGTAGACTACTATGCTGTTGACAGCAGAGAACTCACAAAGTTCCTCCAGAAGAACAGCATTCCTTTCTTCACATCCGGTGGCGGAAGCGGAAGCGGAAGCGGAAAGAGCTCCCAGACAGAAGCTACAGGTGATGTCGTAGAGACCACCCCAGCTCCTCCGGCTCCCGCAAAGGCAACTTTCCCCGTATGGCTGATAGTCCTGCTCATCGCAGTAGGCGTTATCGTGATCGCCGGTGTCATCGTTCTCATCGTTGTCCTTACATCTTCCAAGTCGAAGAAGCAGGCAGCATCGCAGCAGGCACAGATCAACCAGATCCAGCAGCAGAACCAGATGCAGATGAATCAGATGCAGCAGCAGGTTGCCCAGCAGGTTGCTCAGGCAACAAAGAAGAATGCAGTCGTAAGACCCATGGATACACAGCACGGCGGCAAGAGCTATCCTGTCGGAGCAGCTCCCATCATGGTCGGCCGTGATCCCGCAAGCTGCACGATCGTTTATAAGGAAGGCACAGTCGGCGTCAGCGGAAGACACTGCACGATCTCCTTCGAGGCGGCAACAGGTGACTTCATCGTAACCGACCTCCGTTCCACATACGGCACCTGCCTCATGAACGGAACAAAGCTCCAGCCTAATGCACCTTACCGTGTACATGCAGGAGACAGCATCTATATCGGCGACAAGACTAATGTAATCCGTATGGAAGTTGTATAAGTATGATATTTGACGTATTTGAATACAGTAACAAAGGCGGACGCAGCTATAACGAAGACGCAGTCGGTCATAAGATCGAAGGAAACAGCGCTCTGTTTGTAGTTGCGGACGGCCTGGGAGGCCACTCCCTCGGTGAAGTGGCGTCTGCCTGCGTGCGTGATACTCTCGTGTCCGGCTGGGAAGCCGGACAGGGAGACCGTGCGGACTGGCTTACGGAACAGATCACCAAGGCAAATGAGAATGTCTTAAAGCTTCGTGAAGAGCGCGGAAAGGTGCTCAAGAGCACGGTCGTGGCGCTTTCGATCGATGACGATAAGGCAGTATGGGCTCATTCGGGAGACTCCAGGCTTTACTGTATCCACAATGATATGATCTCGGCAATCACCGACGATCACTCTGTTGCTTTCAAGAAGTTCAAAGCGGGTGAGATCACGCGTGACGAGATCGCAACCGATGAGGATCAGTCAAGTCTTCTCCGCGTCATAGGCAACGAGGAAAGATTTGAACCGCAGGTTTGTGTTTTCGAGGAACCGGTCGGAAGAGATGATGCATTTCTTCTCTGCTCCGACGGTGCCTGGGAACTTTTCAAAGACGAAGAAGTCTTGATAGATTATCTTAAGTCTGAGAATGCAAGGAGCTGGGCGGAAAGATTACTGGTACGCATTATCGACAGGATCGAACCCGATCACGATAATCTTACGATCCTCACGGTTATGTTGAGATAGAGAGGTGTGACATGATCAAACGTAAACTGTCTGTGCTTATTCTGGCGGCGGTCTTTGTCCTGCAGACGGGATTATCCGTCTTTGCAGGAGAAACTGAGCCGTTCGATGCAGAAGGAAGGACCGTTGCCAGGGCCGTATCTGCATATGGTCTGGAAGCAGACGGAAAACTCTATGCTTTCCTCGAAGAAGACGGCAGATACGATTTTTCCAAGGCCACGGTCACTTTGCAGTCTAATGCAGTCAATTCGGATGCGGACAGCCCGCTCCGAAAAGTATCGGATAATGCCACGACCAATGTCCATTACATGTTCCTTATCGACAATTCCGGTTCCATGTCTAAGTACAGGAAGATCGTCGGAAGTTACATTAATGCGATAGAGGAGAACGAGACACAGGAAGCCTATTACACGGTCGCAACCTTTAACGACAGGTTCAAGGTCGTCAAAGAGAGAATGACCGATGTGGAGGAAGTAAAGAAGACCATATCTGATCTGTCTTATCAGGGATATACCGATCCTTATACGGGTGTTCAGGAAGCGATCGACTATCTTGATACGTATGCAAGGACCAGCGGCGATGTCATATCGCTGATCGTCATCACGGATGGCAAGCCCTGCTTAAGAAAGCCTGCACAGGAAACTCAGCTTGCCAACAAGGCAGCTGAAGACATCATGAATTCACCTGAAGTCATCCTGAGCACTCTTTGTACCGGCAAGTGGGAAGCGAAAGCAAAGGATGTCTTAAACCTGGGAACCGGCGTGCATTCAGAAGTAACCAGTTCCTCCCAGGCAGCCGATGAAGGCAAGAAGATGGCTTCTTTCCTTGACGGACTCTACAGGACCGTTTTCGTATTGAAACAGACAGAAAACTTGCCCGGCAAGTTTGACATCACACTGAAACTCAACAATGTGCTTAACTGGAACGGGGCAAAAGAGACCATCCTCGACAAGGAACAGCCCGTCATCGACAACGTATCGATGCTTACTGCCGAGATCGGTGACAGCAAGGCTTTTGCAGACAAGATCAATCCGGAAGATCCTGATTCCACCGAGAGTACGGAGCCTTCTGAAACAGAAGAGACAAGTGCTACGGAAGAGACTTCGGCAAGCGAATCTTCCGGAACGGATGAGACCCTTCCTTCAACAACAGAGAGCGAAGAAGCCAAGACCAGCGAGTCTTCCGGTGAGGCAACTGATGAAACGTCAGAGACCTCTCCCGCGGAGACCGAAGCCGATTCCGGCAACAGCATGCTCAAAGGTCTGCCCTCCTGGGCGATACCGGCTGCAATAGCTGCAGGAGCATTCTTGCTGATAGCAGCTATCGTCGTGATAATAATCGTCGTGACCGCAAGCAAAAAGAAAGCCGGCAAGGCTGGCGCGGCGCAGGAACCTGATACCTTCGTTATGCCTCCCGTCTCTTCGGATCCGATATCAAAGACTGTGGCAGTAACTTCTTCTGCCGATGAACCCGATAAGATATCCCGCACGGAAAATCCCATGGCGGCAGGATCTGCCCAGGGGATCCCCGTAGCTCTGGAAGTATTCAGCGGAACATGCCTTAACAATGAGCGCAAATTTGCCCTTAAGGATGTCCTTACGATAGGATCTGCGCCTGATTCCGACATCATCTTCGATCCGAAGGATATGGCACCTCAGGCTGCAAAGATAATCTTTACGGGCGGAATGGTCTATATCGGGACTATGGAATCTGCAAGCGAAGTCACCGTCGGCGGCATCCGCATACAGGGACAGAATGTCCTAAGGAGCGGAGATGTCATATCCGTAGGTGAAGCGGAGTTCATGCTGAAATTCTGATGGGCATCTTAGACGAGATCAATGAAACATTAAAAGGCCTTCAGGACCTGACATACAGGGACCTTCAGATAAAGATAATCCCTAATGTCGAAGCCGAAAGGATAATCGGAGTTCGGACACCCGAACTCCGTTCTTTTGCAAAGATCCTGGCAAAGAGGGAAGATCTGGGAGAGTTCCTGGATGATCTTCCCCACCGCTATTTTGACGAGGATCAGCTTCACGCTTTTATCGTCTCTTCGATGAAGGATTACGCTCTTTGCATCGAAGAGACGGAGCGTTTCCTTCCTTATGTCGATAACTGGGCAACATGTGATCAGATGTCTCCCAAGATCTTCAGGAAACACCGGAAGGAACTTTTGGAACACATATACGCCTGGATCGATTCAAAGGAAACATACAAGATAAGGTTCGGCATAGGCATGTTAATGGAGCATTTTCTGGATGAGGATTTCGATATCAGATATCCCGAAAGAGTCGCGTGCATAAGGTCCGACGAATACTACGTTAACATGATGACCGCCTGGTATTTTGCGACGGCATTGGCAAAACAATACGATGCTATCCTGCCTTTCATCGAAAAGAGAAAGCTCGATACATGGACCCATAACAAGGCGATCCAAAAATCGGTGGAAAGCTACAGGATCACAGCGGAACAAAAAGAATACTTAAAGTCTTTGAAGATCAAAAAGAACGCTTAAGGGAGAAGGTTTTCTCCCTTTTTTACTTTTGTGTGGCTTTTTTGAGGCAGGTTTCCCATTTTCGGCAAAAAGAATTATAATATACAAAATTATGTGCTCGAGAGAGGTGCCGATATGGAAGAACTCAAAAAGTGTATGAAACAGGCAAAAACGATCCTCCCTTATGATGCCGGTGTCTTAGACAGCTCCGGTAATATTCTTGCATCCACATCTGATGAGGCAGAAGGCGAGGTCGATCCTTCTTTCAGAGCGGTAATGCTTTCCAATGACGATTTTGCATTGACGGCAGACAAGACATACATGAAGGTCTACATAGGAGAGCAGCTCAAGTATATCGCTTATGTAAACAGCACTGATGCAAATGTCAAAGTCAATCTCATGCTGATCGCGGAATGGATCAAGCTGATCGTGAAGGATAAGGGTTCTGATGCCGAGAGGACTGTATTCATCAGGAACGTTCTCCTTGACAACGAGATCAGGAGCGAAGTCCCCATGATCGCAAGGAATTACAAGATCGACTGTAAGAACTCGAGAGTTGTATATGTCATCAGGACTGATTCCAACCAGAGCGCGGAATCTTTCGAGATCTTACAGAACCTCTATAACGACAGCGAGATCGCAACCGTAATCGCAATGGACGATACGACGATCATCATCATCGCAGATGTTGAAGAGCAGTCATCCGAAGACGATGCACGCGACCAGTTCATCGACGATACGGCAAGCTCCGTTCATTCCTGCCTCGTATCCGAGGGCATCGATTCCAAGGTTGCCGTAGGATCCGTTGTTTCCTCTTTCATCGACATAAGCAAATCCTACTCGGATGCCATGACGGCTCTCAAGGTCAGCAAGATCTTTGACAGTGAGGCGGATATATCAAGATATGACAACTTAGGTTTAGGCAGGCTCATCTATCAGCTCCCCAAGCCTCTCTGCGAGATGTTCATCAAGGAAGTATTCCCGAACGAGGCATACAGGCAGCTCGATGAAGAGACCAGGACCACGATCGATACATTTTTCGCCAACGACCTTAACGGAAGCGAGACTTCAAGAGAGTTGTTCGTTCACAGGAATACGCTCGTGTACAGACTTGAGAAGGTCAAGACAAAGACCGGCCTGGATTTAAGAAAGTTCGACGATGCGGTATTGTTCAAGATGGCAACGATGGTACGCACCTATATCGATTATCTTAATAATCCGTCCGATAACAAGATAAGATAAGGATAGGACTAAGGTTTGATAAGATTTGACAAAGTAAAGAAGACATACAAGTCCGGAGTTGAGGCTCTCAAGGGTGTTGATTTTACCGTAAAGAGCGGCGAGTTCGTATTTGTCATCGGTAAATCCGGTTCCGGTAAATCCACTCTCCTCAAATGCATCACATGCGAAGAGGATCCGACTGAAGGCAAGGTAACCATAGATAATTTTGACATCTCCCATATGTCAAGAGCTCTGGTTCCGGTGTTAAGACGCCAGATCGGAATGATCTATCAGGACTTCAGACTGATCGATACCAAGACAGTCGCAGAGAATATAGCTTTTGCGGGCGAGATCGTCGGAATCCCGAAGAAGAGCCTCGCAAGATCCGTTCAGATAATGTTAAAGGTCGTAGGCCTCGAAGACAAAGCTGATGCTTATCCCCAGGAACTTTCCGGCGGTGAGCAGCAGAGAGTCGCCATTGCCCGCGCCATGATGAATACGCCCAAGATAATCGTTGCTGATGAGCCTACGGGAAACCTTGATCCCGAGACATCAGAGAACATCATGGCAATGCTCTTGGAGATCAACCGTTCGGGAACGACGGTGATCGTATGCACCCATGACAGCAACCTGGTCGACAGGATGCAGCAGAGGGTCATAGAGATTGAAGACGGTCTTATCGTAAGAGACGAGAACGAGAGCGGATATTCCGAGAGGATAGAGGAAGAGCCCGAACAGGCAGGATTCGGAGGGATCGAAGCAGCAGCTGCAGCGACCGTAACGGGTCTTGAAGGATCTCTCATCAAGCATGGTGACGAAGGATTTGAATCAGATGCCGATTACGGAGATTACTACGATGATGAAGGCCTTGCATCAGGCCCGTCACAGGTTCTTTTCGGTGACGAAAAGCCCGCTCCTTCGATAAGACCGGCTCTTCCCAAGGAAACAGCTCCCATTCCCGAAGCTGTTCCCGGGATCGAGGAAGAAACAGAAGAAG
>JAIKVV010000062.1 GCA_024685385.1 Saccharofermentans sp.
GCGTAGGAAATTTGAGGAGTGCTGTCCTTAGTACGAGAGGACCGGGATGGACAAACCTCTGGTGTACCAGTTGTCCTGCCAAGGGCACAGCTGGGTAGCTATGTTTGGATTGGATAAACGCTGAAAGCATCTAAGTGTGAAGCCAGCTTCAAGATGAGATTTCCCTCATTGATAAGGGCACTGGAAGACTACCAGTTGATAGGCCGGGCGTGTAAGCATAGAAATATGTTCAGCTAACCGGTACTAACGCCCGAAGACTTGACCACAAGTTATGTTCAATGTCTTTTAACAAAACACAAAAACAGATCCTACTCTGTCCGATCTTCCTTGTGTTTAGCCTTCGGTGTAGTTTTGAGGGTATAAGACTCTCAACCATTCCGGTGGTGATTACGGCGAGGCCACACCTGTTCCCATCCCGAACACAGAAGTTAAGCTCGTTCGTGCCGACAATACTTGGCTGGCGACGGCCCGGGAAGATAGGTTGCTGCCGGATTATAATCCTCAATAGCTCAGTCGGTAGAGCGTTCGGCTGTTAACCGAAATGTCGTAGGTTCGAGTCCTACTTGAGGAGCCAAAGGGACCGTCAGTTGACGGTCCCTTTTTGTATGCCCGAATTGATGATCAGCTGCCCGCCTGATATAATCGGGCTATCAGGCGCATGTCTTTTTCGATGAAGATAAAGGAGGCAGGGCATGAAGATATCATCAAAGTTATTTATTTCTCTGTTTGCCATGACGGGCATGATTTTTGCCATGGGCCTTTCGTTGAATGCGGCATCCGATATCAAGATCGATGCCAATAATTTCCCTGATACTACATTCAGGAGATATGTCTCCGAGAAGATAGATCTTGACGGCGACGGCTGCTTAAGAGCTTACGAGTGCAAACAGGTAAGGGATATAGATCTTGTTAATGAAGGATATCCCGATGTCAAGGACGTCAAGGGCATCGGCTTCTTTACTGAAGCGAAAGGCTTTGGCTTCGGCGGCCTGGGACTTAAATCGATCGACGTCAGAAAGAATACCAAACTCACAAGATTATATCTGGATGATAACGATCTTAAGAAACTCGACCTGTCCTATAACTACGATCTTGAGAGGCTTTACGTTCAGTCCAATGATATCGAGGAACTTAATATTTCTGCCTGTGAGATCATCAAACAGATCTACGGCTTCGGGCATAAGGAACCCGATGAGGATTACGGCAGTTATGTCGTTTATGAAGACGGATACGACGATGGCTATGCTTTCTCTGTAGATAAGACGGTCGATATCACGGCATATGACATCTATGCTTATTGCGATAAAGATCAGCTGCCTAACAATAGAATACCCGTAGTCTGCGGTAAAACTGCAAAATGCATTGCAGTAAATGACAGTTTATTCGCCGATCCCGATCCCGTGATCACATGGTCCTCATCTGATAATTCAACTGCAACGGTCAATTCTTCCGGCGTCGTAACCGGCAAGAAGGCAGGGCCTGTCACGATAATTGCAAGATCTGCCCACGGCGCAGTCAGCAGGATAGAGTTTGATATTCTCTATAAAGACGTAACAAAAAGCAGTGATTTCTGGTATTATCCGACGATCCTCATGACCGATAAGGGCGTTGTCAAAGGCTACGACAAGCAGACACTCTTTAAGCCCGCAAATAATTGCACCCGTGCCCAGATGGTGACCTTCCTCTGGCGCCTTGCCGGCTGTCCCGAGCCCAAGTCCAAGACCTGTAAGTTTACCGACGTTTATGAGACTGATTATTACTACAAGCCCTGCATCTGGGGCAACGAGAATCACATCGTCGAAGGCTATAGTGACGGCTCTTTCGGCCCGCAGATCACCTGCGCGAGAAAGCATGCCGTGACTTTCCTCTGGCGTCTCGCAGGCTGCCCCGAGCCCGCCGACAGCACATGCGTTTTCCAGGACATTAAGGAAAGCGACTACTTCTACAAGGCCTGTATCTGGGGAAATGAGAACGGGATCGTAGAAGGCTATGCAGTAAAAAACAGTAACCGCAAAAAGACCTTCAGACCTGCAGGCGACTGCCTGAGGCGCCAGATGGTTACGTTCCTTTCAAGATATGATGATTACCTTACCGGGAGCAACATCCCATGATATTCTCCTGATCATTTCCGACACATGAAAATCGTACTCCTGCAGTACGATTTTTATTGCCTTGGAAATTCCTACAATGTAAAATATCCTTAATTGAGAAATGAGGTGATAGATATGTTAGGAGCATTATTGGCAGCAACGATCGCTAACAATGTAGCGAAAAACGTTTCCCGCGAATTCACGAGGAGCGCCGCGCCCATCGCGGCCGCGGCCGCAACCGCAGCGATCACGGGAGCAGTCCAGAACAAGATGCAGCAGCAGGCCTACGATCAGGCGCGCGCAGTCGAGCAGCGCAAGGAACTCCGCGACCTTTACGCGAAGCTCGCAATCTGCTGTTACATCGCCCGTGCCGACGGCGCGGTCACCGATGCAGAGAAGCGCGAGCTCGACATGATCTACAATGAGATCTCGCAGGGCTATGCCAACATTCCCGAGGCAAAGATGGAGCTTCCCAAGATATATAACAATGTTAATCCGGACTTCGTCTTCGTCGAAAACTACATGAACGCGGCAAATCCCGAGATCCTCGCATCCTTCCTGACCCTGGCCGAGGCGATCTCCAAATCCGACTCCAATGTCTCGGAAGCAGAGGACAGATGCATGTATAACATCAAGAAATATCTGACCGACAGAACGGGCAAGAACTACCTGCGCAATGTCGTCCTCAAGGACGCGACCACGGACCTCGTCTGCCCGGGTTGCTCTGCGACCATGACGCTCAACAAATTCAACAACACTCTGTCCTGCCCTTACTGCGGCAGAACAAGGTATGTCGAGGTCAAATACACTTAAGAGTTGAACTATTAGCCAAGCCGGCTGGCCTTTGCGCCCGCCGGCTTTTTTATTGCCTGCTCCTCATCAAACTTCGCTATTTAGCGAAGATAATCGATGCTTTTGGCGAAGTTTCGCACGGCGTCTCCATTTGGGGGTAAAAACGTCTCCACTTGGAGACGAAACAGGCCCGATTTGGAGACAATTGGTATCAGAGCATGACGGGCGGCGTCTGCCACTCGTTTTCGAAAGGCATACCCATAAGGGAGCCTGCGAGCTCACAAGATTTGATGTCCAGCGCGGACAATGTCTTGAGCGGCAGATTATCAGAATATTCCGCGAAGTCCGAGAGGTTATGGATCACCGGGAGCTTCGTGCATTTGTTGATTATCTTGAGGCAGTATCTGCCTTCGCGGTTAAATCCCAGGACTCTTATATAGGCGGGCTCCTTGACGTCCAGGACGGCGGCTGACTGCCCGACATAAGCGCTTGCCATCGCGCGGTATATGCGGCCCATGGTGAAGTGGCGCGTTTGAGCCTTCTCCTCGAAAAGAGCAAGGTCTCCGGGGCGCAATGACTCCTTCAGATTGTTGAGGTAGCCCGAAAGCCCGTCGGTCATGTATGCCGTGTCATCGCGAAAAACACATTCTGTGATGACGCGCCTTATGTATTCTTCTTCATCGAGATCCCGGAAGTCGCCGCGCGACAGAGCGGAGAGCCATACGGCCAGCGACGCGTCGGGCATCTTGCCGGAAAGCTTTGTCAGAAGGGAACTTAAGCTGTCATCTTCTTTTGCAAGAGCCCTGATCTCGGATGCCGATTCGAATCCTTCTTCGCCGCCGTGGTAAGCGCCGATCCGCCTGATCATGTGGACCTTGATGCGGCCCTTGCGATCCAGGATACGGAGCGCTCTTAAATAATCCAGCGCGAGTATGGAATTGGGAGATCTCAATGCATCTGCAAGAGCGTCTTCAGAATAGTCTGTTTTGCCTGCAAGACAGCTGATAAGTGCCTTGGCTCTTGCAGCAGGGAAGGACAGGCCCGATTCCAAACCGCTTCTTAATGAAGCGTAATAATCTTCGTTATTGTCAAAATCAAATTCCGCAAGGCTTTCAAGGATGGATGTGTCGTCAGTGTCGACGCCGAATGCGATGTCGGTCACGACGCCTGATCTTACGAGCGTTGCGACGGCGCCGTATGCGAATCTTTCGGAGGGCGCGCAGGCAAAAGTGAAGGGCAGTTCCAATACGACATCGGCGCCGCACATAAGCGCCTGACGGCATCGGATCTGCTTGGGCAAAAGTGCCGGAAGTCCGCGCTGGCAGAATGCGCCTGACATCACGGGCATCACGATCGCCCGCGGGTCAGCCACTTCCTCGCGGGCCTTCCGGATCAGATATTCGTGGCCCGAATGAAAGGGGTTAAATTCCGCAACAATGCCTATTACGCGCATATTTTGAATTGCCGCTCCTTTTGGTATAATCGAGAAGATTATATTTCAAAAGGGACCCGGTTTGCAATGCGAAAGACTAATCCGATAACAGATTTCCTTTCCAACTTCACGACGCGCCAGCTGATCGCCGCGGCGGTCATCGGCGGAGTTTTGCTCATAGGCGGCGCGGGTTACCTCATCTATTCGAACTTCTACGGCAACATCGGCGAGATCACGATGTATGAGACCGCCAGATCCGACATCGACCGCAAGAAGGTCGCATCGGAGAACAATATCATCACGGGATATCTCTTTTCGAGGACGAAGAATCTCATGCTCGAAAACGCCAACGACGGCAAACTCATCCCCTCCCAATACACCATAGCGGGCCGCCTTGTGACCCAGCCCGCCGAGAACACGCTGACCTACAGGCTGGAAGACCAGGCCCTGCTCCTCAAGGCGCACATCAGGAACGGCGACCGCGTCAAGGCAGTGGACCTCAAGAACGAGATCAACAAGCGCTTCTTAAGAGATGACGGTTCCTATCTGGCAGTCGTTTACGATGAGCTTTTCGAGGGCGAAAAGTTCATGGAAGGCAAATCGACCAATTCATCGCAGATGGAGCTTCTCGATGCATTTCTCCTCTACTATGCGACATACGGAAGGAAGGATGACGAGAAGTATATAAGGGGGCTCGTTGCAGCTCTTTTCGACATTGACGGAAACATAAAGAAAGAAGACCTCTCGGTCGAAGAATATACTGATGCGGATCCTGTCGGCAAGATCGACAATGGCGACAAGGAAGAAGATGAAGAGGACAAGAATATCTCGAGCCTCAACGGAGTCAAAGTCTCCGATGTTAACCTTCCGCTCATAAGAAATCTTGAAGACAACGGCTTCCTGCCCAAGGGCTCTTTTGACAAGGCGAAAGAGATCGTTGAGGGAGCAAGGCTTTCGGATTCGATAAGGCTTTACGCATATGCATATGAGAGGACGGACAGCGGGATCAACTATGTCTATACGGCAGGCGAAGCGGGCGCGGTCGATGTGCCCGAGTCGATCAAGACAGAATCAAACCTGGCAGCGATGGACCTGCTCCCCGCAAGCGATGTCTCATGGATATCCCAGCAGATACAGAATACGGGCATGATCCCTCAATACTATTACATCACGACCGGCAATTTCAGCGAGGACGACTGCTGCGATGCAGCCCCCGCGGCGCTTACTCTTGCCTACAGGACAGGCGACGTGCCTCTCTTCAGGCTCTTATGCAACATGGAGGGCATGAGGGTCGCGACCAAATCGACGAGCGTAGCGCTCTACATGATCTACAGGCAGGAAGAGACCCGCTTTACATTTGACGCAGCGGAGAATATCGGCGTATATCTCGCCTGCGGCTGATCTGGTTGCACTAAATCGCCGTTTTGGTAGCACTTACTGCTACCAAAATCGCCATTTACTGCTACCAAAGCTCATTTCCCATGAATGGTAGCAAAAACAGCCCTAATTGGTAGCAAGATTGCTACCAAAATCGCCATTTTCTGCTACCACGGCTCATTTCCCATGAATGGTAGCAAAAACAGCCCTAATTGGTAGCAAGATTGCTACCAAAATGACCATTTTCTGCTACCAACCCCACATAGACCAATAATCCCCAATATATCATTTGAAAACGAAGCCCCTTAAGAGTATACTTTTGAGCGGCAATAATATTTTGTTTTATATAAAGGAGGCTTCCACATGGCATTCATTGACGACATCAAGGCAAGAGCTAAGGCAGACAAGAAGAAGATCATCCTTCCCGAGTCCATGGACAGACGTACTTTCGAGGCGGCTGCAGAGATCTTAAAGGACGACATCGCAGACCTGATCATCATCGGAACAGATGAGGAGATCAAGGCTAACAGCGAGGGTCTGGATGTATCCAAGGCAACATTTATCAACCCCTTCACATATGAGAAGACCGAAGAGTACATCAACGGTTTCTATGAACTCCGCAAGGCTAAGGGCATGACACCCGAGCAGGCTAAGGAGACTGTCTTAGGCGACTATATGTACTATGCCTGCATGATGGTCAAGATGGGCGACGGCGACGGAATCGTTTCCGGTGCATGCCACTCCACAGCCAACACATTGAGACCTTCTCTCCAGATAATCAAGACGGCTCCCGGCACCAAGCTCGTTTCCGCTTTCTTCGTCATGGTCGTACCTGACTGTGACCTGGGCGCAGACGGCACATTCGTATTCGGTGACTGCGGTCTTAACCAGAACCCCACATCCGAGGAACTCGCAGCTATCGCAGGTTCTTCTGCAGAGTCCTTCAAGCTCCTCGTAGGCAAGGATCCTATGGTCGCAATGCTTTCCCACTCTTCCATGGGTTCCGCTAAGCACGACGACGTTACCAAGGTCGTTGAGGCAGTCAAGATCGCAAAGGCTGATTATCCTCAGTTCGCTATCGACGGCGAGCTCCAGGCAGACGCAGCCATCATCCCTTCGATCGGCGCTTCCAAGGCACCCGGTTCTGCTGTTGCAGGCAAGGCTAACGTTCTTATCTTCCCTGACCTCGACGCAGGCAACATCGGTTACAAGCTCGTTCAGAGACTTGCAAAGGCTGAAGCTTACGGACCTATGTGCCAGGGCATCGCTAAGCCCGTCAACGATCTGTCCCGCGGCTGCTCTGCTGCAGACATCGTAGGCGTTATCGCAATCACTGCAGTTCAGGCTCAGGCTCAGGGCTGATCTACTAATCGAAAAGGAGAACCACATGAATATCTTAGTAATCAACTGCGGAAGCTCATCCGCCAAGTTCCAGCTCTTCGATATCGACACCGGCAAGGTCCTCGCAAAGGGCAACGCCGAGCGTATCGGTATCGAAAACTCCAAGCTCACATATAAGCCCGACGGCGGCGAGGCTGTCGAGATCCAGCAGGACATGCCTGACCACAAGGTCGCAGTCAAGATGATCCTCGATGCTCTCGTAAATCCCGAATACGGCGTTATCGCATCCGTTGATGAGATCGCAGCTGTCGGCCACCGCGTACTCCATGCAGGTAAGTACTACAGCGAGTCCGTTATCGTTAACGATGATGTTAAGCGCGTTATCCGCGAGTGCTTCCCTCTCGGACCTCTGCACAACCCCGCTAACCTCATCGGTATCGAGGCTTGCGAGTCAGTTCTTCCTGCAGGCACTCCCCAGGTAGCCGTTTTCGACACGGCATTCCATCAGACGATGCCCCCGAAGGCTTTCATGTATGCTCTGCCTTACGAGTACTATGAGAAGTACGACATCCGCCGTTACGGTTTCCACGGCACATCCCACAGATATGTTTCCAAGAGGACTGCAGAGTTCCTCGGCAAGGATCCCAAAGATCTTAAGATCATCACATGCCATCTTGGCAACGGCTCTTCTTTTGCAGCTGTTGACGGCGGCAAGTGCGTTGACACATCAATGGGACTCACACCACTGGCAGGTATCTGCATGGGCACCAGAACAGGTGACATCGATCCCGCTATCGTTCCTTTCATCATGCAGAAGGAAGGATGGACTCCCGAAGAGATGGATACGCTCCTCAACAAGAAGAGCGGCGTCATGGGAATCTCCGGCGTATCTTCCGACTTCCGTGATCTTGCAAAGGCTGCAAATGAAGGCAACGAGCGCGCACAGCTCGCACTTGATATGTTCGCATATCAGGGCAAGAAGATCATCGGATCTTTCGCAGCTGCAATGGGCGGCGTTGACGTTATCGTCTTCACGGCAGGCATCGGCGAAAACACAGACACCATGAGACAGACAATGTGTGACGGTCTTGAGTTCTTAGGCGTTAAGGTTGATCCTGCGGTCAACATGGGCCTGAGGGGCAAGGAAGCAGTCATCAGCGCTGCAGACTCAAAGGTTACCGTATGCGTAATCCCCACCAACGAGGAGCTCGCTATCGCACAGGAGACAGAGGCTCTCGTAAGATAAGATCCGCATAAACAAAATGACATGACAAAAGGCTGCCTTAGGGCAGCCTTTTTCGATCACAAAATTTCATTTACTTTCACTTTTTTCTTGTGTAATATTAAATGGTTTGCCAATGATCAATTTTATGGTACGCCAAAAGTTTTTTAAACAGGGGGAACTGTTTATGGGTACTAAGTTTTGCAGGCGATTGACGGCATTATTTATCACGGCTGCTTCAGTCATGAATCTCCTATTTATTCCTGTCTTTGCTGACGATAAATATCCTGTATGGGTCGGCGCGGCTCGATTATCCGCAAGCGTAAAATCCGGCGACGGCTGGACTTACGAAGGCAATGCGGAAGGCGGAACTCTGACTCTCAATAATGCAACGATAACGGAAAATCTTCACGATGAAGCCTATATCTATTCCGAGGTTCCTCTGAAGATAGTTCTTGTCGGCGACAACCGCGTCGGAAAAGATACGTATCCTTATGAATATGTCGTTGAAAACGGGATTTTGTCAAAAGCTGATCTCGAGATAGAGGGCAACGGAAGTTTATGTTCCACCGGACGACATAAAGGTATAGTTTCTCTGACAAACATGACGATAAAGGATACCACCATAAAACCTCAAGGTGAATATTTCGGTATATCGGTAGTAGGTAGTGGTGATCTTGTTATAAGCGGAAGCAAGATAGATCCGGTTGCCCAAAATTGGGGCATATATAGTCCCGATGCGAATGTCTGTATTAAGGACAGCGAATTCTCGGTATCTACGAATTACGGCGGTATAGAAGCTGATTCGCTTTATATTCAGGATGACAGTACAGTTATCGCGAACGGAAGCGGACAAATAGGCATCTCGACAAAGAAGATGCTTTATATCAGTGACAGCGATGTTACTGCATACGGCGGAATATCATTTGGAATCTTTTCTGAAGGTGACATCGATCTTGTCAGTGGAACTGTCAGAGCAGAGGGTAATGGCTGTGCATTCGCAGCTAGTGGTAAGATCGAATTCGGTGATAATGTGATCATGGAATCTCCCGAAGGCGGATATATTGATACTGACAGTTTCAACTATTCCTATGTTTATGATAGATACGGTTCCCTGGCAACAGAGGCTGTTTTCAGGGATGCAAGCGTAGCGTTTAAAAGCAATGGTCCAAAGGATCTGATCTCAATAGATAAGCCTTTGGCGGAAGAAGGAGACAAGGTTACGGTTGCCGTCAGCACAACCTCCTATTATCTGTTTAAATCGATCAATGTTGTTGATGCTTCCGGCCAGGAAGTAAGTATTACAGATAACTCTGACGGCACTTACACATTTACGATGCCCGATAGTTATGTAACGGTAAATATTGTTTTTGATCATCCTGCAGCATATCCTGTCTGGATTGCAGGTCAGAAGATGACAAGCAATGATGTTTCCGGTGAAAACTGGAACTGTAAGATAGATGATACGGGTGCAACCCTGACTCTTAACGGGGCAGACATCAGTTCTTCTGAGGTGGCGGTCAAGAGTGAACTTCCTCTTACCATCATTCTTAATGGCAGCAACAAATTGACTACTACAGAGCAGAACTGTATCCATGCTTTATCCGATCTTGTGATCAAAGGCGAAGGAAGTCTGGAGCTTAAAGGAAACATCAGCGGAACCCAAAACATTACGATCAGTGATAAGGCCCGGATCAATATTACCCAAAGTGATCTCGGTATCCAGACCGGAGCAACCCTTACAATAAAAGACAGTGAAGTAACTTCCAACGGAACGACCAATGCCATTTATGTTAACGGCGGTAAAGTCGATATCTTATCCGGCAGTGTGGTCATCTGCAAAACAAGTAGTAATTTTGGTATCTATACAAATGCTCTTACCGTAGATCAAAGTTCTCTTACTGTTGACGGACAACACGGCGTCAAGGCAAACAACCTCATTGTTAAAAATCAAAGTGTATTTGATGTAACGGGAAGAAATATATGTGTTATTGGAGATTCTTTTGAGGCAAACAACAGCATCATCAAAGTTGTTTCAAAAGCATCAAATACCGGGCTTCTTTTTTCCGGAAAGATAGATTTCTCGGGCGGATCGTTAGAAGCTTCATCATTGGGGAAAGCAATCCTTTCTTCTGGCGGAAACCTTAAGATAGCCGATAATACGAAGATCATCGTTCCCGAAAATGGTGTGGTCAGCGAAGATAATAAGACCATTCTTGACAGCGAAGGGAATGATGCGAAAAATGTGTTCATTCAAGGAACATTGAAAATAACCGTAGATAGGAATTACGTATTCGGGAATTATAAGATAGATAAGTCTGAGGCTTTACCCGGTGATCTTGTAAAGGTAACGATCATACCGGATACCGGATACAGATACAAATTCAAGAGCCTGACCGTTACTGATATTAATGGTGATGAACTCACTTATGTGGATGAGGGTGAAGGTGTATACTCATTTACCATGCCTGAGTCCAGGGTGAATGTACATATTGAATTTGATATAGCTGAATATTATTGCTTCATAGTCAACGACATTGAGATAACGAGTTTCTGTTCGTCCGGCGAAGGATGGCGTTTTGTTAAAGATGAGACAGGAGCAACGTTATATCTCAAAAATGCAAATCTCTTCGGTTCCGTAGCCGGAGTATACGGTTTTAACGAAACACCCCTGACAATTGTTCTTGAGGGGAATAACACCTTGGAATCTTACACTTACGGCCTCATGAATGATGCTCCTATTACCATCAAGGGAACAGGAAGCCTAGTCGCAAAAGGAAACGACCAAGGAATAATGGGATATAAGGGTGTTACGATCTGTGGAGGTGCGAATGTAACGGCAGAAGGTAATGTCGGGATAAATGCCAGCTCATTTGAACTTAACATCATTGACAGCACAGTCACCGCCAAAGGGAATGCACCGGCTTTATATTGTAGTGAAGATGGTTCCATCTTCATAAAGAACAGCAAGGTTACCGGTGTGTCAAAGTATGATACGTGTATAGGTGCAACAGTTTTTAAACTCGACAACAGTACAGTTACTGCCGAATGTGAGAGCGGTAAAGGTACGTCGTCAAATAGGGTTTATCTGACAAACGGAAGCAGTTTAACTACAAAAGGAAATTATTACGGTCTTAGTTCAACTAAGTGTTCTGTGAGCGACAGCCGCCTTTATGTTGAATGCCGAAACGGAAGCGCTATGACTTGCAGTCTCTTTGAACTCAACAGCGGATATTTCCACGCGAAAGGCGAATATTATGCTATGGATAATATGAGCAAGTTTGTTCTCGGCGATAATATGCATATTGCAATTCCGGAAAACGGCAGGATCAGCGACGCCGGAACGAATATAGTAGATAGTGAAGGCATCGTTGCCAAAGAAGTCACCATCATACAGAAGTATAAAGTTACTGTAGATTCAGACGACAACGGAACGGCAACGTCATCCGTCCAGTCCGGGTTTGAAGGAACGGAAGTCACTCTGACGGCCGAGCCCGACGAAGGTTATGAGTTCAAGGAATGGCAGGTTGTAAAGGGAGGAGTAACCCTTGCTGACTCAAAGAGTGCAACGACAACCTTCACGATCGGAACAAAGGATGTGGAAGTCAATGCAATCTTCACGGCTAAGCCCACTCCCATCCCTACAACCGTCTCGCCGACGGCCAAGCCTACTAAAGCTCCGGCTGTAACTCTTAAGCTCGATAAGAAGTCCGCATCCGTTATCTGCGGCAAGACTACAACGCTCAAGGCAACATTAACCGGTTCAAAAGACAAGATCAGCTGGAAGTCATCCGATACGAAGATCGCTACAGTCGATGCAAACGGCAAGATTACAACAAAGATGGCAGGAACAGTTACGATTACCGCATCGGCAGCCGGCAAGAAAGCAACATGCACAGTTACGGTCCTCTATAAGGATGTAACGAACAGTGAGGATTTCTGGTTTGCTCCTACGAACTATCTGACAGCCAAAGGTGTAGTTAAAGGTTATGCCAACCAGACAGAGTTCAGACCTGCCAACGAGTGCACCAGAGCTCAGATGGTAACCTTCCTCTACAGGCTCCAGGGCGAACCCAAGGTTAATTCCGATAAGAACCCGTTTAGCGATGTAAAATCTACAGACTACTTCTTCAAGCCCGTAATCTGGGCAGTCGAAAAAGGCATCACCACGGGTGCGACGAAGACCTTGTTTAAGCCTCAGGATGTCTGCACCAGAGCCCAGACTGTAACCTTCCTCTGGAGGATGGCAAAAAAGCCTAATCCCAAGACAACGGATAATCCTTTCTCTGATGTCAAGACGACTGATTACTTCTACAAGGCAACGCTTTGGGCATATGAGAATAAGATCCTGGCAGGCTACAGTAACGGCACCTTCCAGCCTCAGGGCAAGTGCCTGCGCCGCCAGATGGTCACCTTCCTTTATAAGTACGATAAGTTTATAAACGGAAAAGGCTGATCTGAACTTTGAAATTTTAAGATGCAAAAGGCTGTCCTCAGGGGCAGCCTTTTAAGAATCAAAAAAGTGATTTACTTTTTTCCTTTCTTATGAAACAATAAATGGTTTTATTTTGATCTTAATGATCGGTGAACCAAATAAAACGAAAAGGGGAATTAATTATGTTTACCAGAAGTAAGATGAGGTTAACGGCAAGTTTGTTTACAGCTGTTCTATTACTTATCTGTCTGTTTATTCCTGTACATGCGGATGAGGTAGTGGAATATCCGATATGGGTAGGCACACAGCAGATAACGAGCGAATTAACATCCAGTTATTGCTGGAGTTATGAAGGTGATGAGAAAGGCGGAACACTGACAATTGATAATTTGAGGGGCTTGTCGGCCGTCAAATATAATACTCTTATCTATTCCGAAGTACCTTTGACGATCATTTATCACGGCAGCAATGTTATTAAAGCGACTAATAACGTGCCAAATTCAATCCTTGTTAAAGGTGATCTTACTATTAAAGGAGACGGTTACTTTCATGCCGAAGGTCTTTATAATTGTATCGTTTGTTATGGAAATCTAACGATTGAAGGAGAGCATATTACTCTGGCAGCGGGACGTGATGTTATTTCCATGCCAATGAACACAAATGTATCGATTAAGAACTCTTCGATTACAATGAGAGGCGGAGAATGGGAAGGCATTGGTGCAGGAACTGTTGAAATTGCCAACAGCAACATTACATTCGAAAATAACGCCACAGCGGTTTCATCTTCTAAACTTGTTATTGATAACAGCACGATAAACTCGACGGCGAACAACGGATTCAATGCCGGAACCATTGAGATCAAGAATGGAGGCAGGGTTACACAAAAAGGTAATGGATATGGCTTTAATGCTTCGAACATGACTGTCAGCGGAGGCGATGTATTGGTTGAATCCTATAACGATTCCGGTATTGCTTTCTCAAAGTCATTGAAGTTTACGGGCGGAACAATCAGTTTAAAGGGCTCCAAGGCAATCGAAAACAAAGGCAATGGAACGATTACTCTTGATCCCACAATAGGCATCAAGATCCCCGAAGATGGCATCTTAAGCGAAGACGGGAAGAATATAGTCGATAAGGACGGCAATATCCCGGCAGAAGTCCTGCTTACGAGACAGTATAACGTCAAAATAAAAAATGACGATCCCGGACTTATCTCGCTTGATAAGGAGACTGCATTTGAAGGACAAACCGTAACGGTATCTGCAAAGACGCATGAAACGGGCTTATATGTTCTTGAAGGTTTGACTGTAACAGATGAAAGCGGTAAGGAACTGCCCCTGACTGATTTTGGTAACGGCAAGTATTCTTTCACGATGCCGGCTTCCAATGTGTCTGTAAGGCCGGTCTACGATGAGGCAACAACATATCCGATACTAATTGAGGATATATCCTTGCACAGCAGATATACTTCAGGTGATGGATGGTCCTATGAAGGTGATGAGAAAGGCGGAACGCTGACACTTGATAATGCAGACCTGTCAGGAAATTCTTATGCGATAAGGAGTGAAGTCCCTCTCACTATAGTTTTAACCGGTGAGAACAAGATAACCTCATATTGGGGCATAATTGCACAGTCTTCTCTCGAGATAAAAGGTAATGGCAGTCTAAGTCTGACCGCTGTTATGGGTATTATGAGCGGAGAACTGAGGATAAGCAATGTCACTGTTAATTCGGAAGGAACAGTTTTTGGAGTCTCTGCAAACGGAGATATTTATATATTCGACAGCACTGTAATTTCTAATGGAGAGGCATACGGGATCCAAGCGTGGGGAAAAAATCTGAAGATAGTAAACAGTAACGTGACCTGTTCAACGAAAGAACTAGATGCCATTAATTCAAAAACGACCGAGATCGAAAACAGTACTGTTTCAGCAAGCGGAAAAGTCGGTATGAATGTTCAAGAAGTAAAGATCAGTAAAGGAAGCAAAGTGACTGCCTCCTGTATTGCTTCGGAGAAAGTATCCTGCTACGACAGCACTGTAGTCGTAGATTCAGAGAACAACTACGGACTGTCGCTTTGTGATCTGACGATCGACGGCGGCATGCTCAGTGTTACCGTTGGAGAGGATGCCGAAGGATATGCAGTAATGGCAATGTCCAATGGCATTCATCTCGGCGAAAACATGGTGATCGTTATACCCGAAAACGGTAAGCTCAGCGATGATATGTCGACTATAGTAGATGCAGACGGCAATCCCGTAAAGAAGGTAGTGATCAAGAAGAGTTACAAGGTAACGGTAACCGCTGACAAGAACGGTAAAGCTGCTTCTTCGGTGACAACAGGAGTGGAAGGAACAACAGTTACCCTTACAGCTACACCTAATGACGGCTATGAGTTCAAGGAATGGCAGGTAATTAAGGGCGGTATAAAGATCAAAGATTCCAAGAAAGCTACGACTACCTTCACGATCGGAACAGCAGATGTGGAAATCAAAGCAATCTTCGCTGCAAAGCCTACGCCTGCGCCCAAGGTAACCCTTAAACTCGATAAAAAGTCCGCATCCGTTATCTGCGGCAAGACAACAACGATCAAGGCAACATTGACAGGCTCAACTGACAAGATCAGTTGGAAGTCTTCCGATACGAAGATCGCAACAGTTGACGCCAACGGTAAAGTTACGGCCAAGATGGCAGGAACAGTTACGATAACCGCATCGGCAGCCGGCAAGTCTGCAAAGTGCACTGTCACAGTTCTTTATAAGGATGTAACCAACAGCGGTGACTTCTGGTTTGCTCCTACGAACTATCTGACAGCCAAGGGCATAGTCAAGGGTTATGCCAACCAGACAGAGTTCAGACCTGCAAATGATTGCACAAGAGCCCAGATGGTAACATTCCTCTACAGGCTCCAGGGTGAACCTAAGACGCAGTCTGACAAATGCAAATTCAGTGATGTTAAGTCTTCGGATTACTTCTTCAAGCCTGTTATCTGGGCTACTGAAAAGGGCATTACCACGGGAAGCAACGGCAAGTTCAATCCTCAGGGACTCTGCACGAGAGCGCAGACTGTCACATTCCTTTACAGGATGGCAGGATCTCCTTCGATAGGATCAGCTAAGTGTCCTTTCAAGGATATCAAGAGCAGTGACTATTTCTATAAGCCGGTTATCTGGGCTTATAAGAATAAGATCGTTGCTGACAGCAGTGACGGATCGTTCAAGCCTCAGGGCAAGTGCTTAAGACGTCAGATGGTAACTTTCCTTTATAAGTACGATAAGTACGTAAACGGCAAGGGCTGATCTGAATTATTACATTTTCGAAGATAGGAAGGCTGTCCCGCAGGGGGCGGCCTTTCTTATTTAAATATTTAAGGATTCCGGAAAGATATTAACGCTTTATTCCTCATAAAGGCCTCAATCCTTCCTTTTGTTTAGTCCGGATATCCTGTAAAATATAATGTATTAAACTCTATCAGGAGGATATTTTATGGTAAGGAAATTCAGAACGAAGCTTATCGCATCTACCGTTGCGGTACTTTCAGTCTTTAACTTCATGATGATCCCTGTTGCAGCTGCAGAGGGTGAGATCGAAGTTGAAACATGGGCTGAAGTCCTTGCTGCGGTCGAGGAGAACAACGAGTGTACGATCAAGCTCACGAAGGATATTGATCTGTCTGTCGATGATCTTGCGATCGTAGTTGACGGCGGTAAGAACATCACACTTGATCTTAACGGCAAAACGATCGCCCGTGATCACTCAGCCCGTACGAAGAACGGTATCGTAGACATGGATATTGATGATGCAGCTCCTGTATCGTACTTTACCCTTAAGGATTCCAGTTCGGATGCATCCGGTAAGATCACAGGTGTATACAGTGATTCGGATAGACCCGAAAACACATATTACACGGCTGTTATCTATGTCGGACCTTATGCCGAATTCGTTATGGAAGGCGGATCGATTACAAAGAACACTTCCTATGACGGTTGTGGTGCGGCTGTTAATATCGATGGCGGAAAGTTCACCATGAATGGAGGCTCCATCGATCAGAATAACGCGTCGGGTTACATGTCCATGGGAACCAGAATAACAGGCACAGGTGCCGGTGTTTATATCCAGTATAATTCTGCTCATCGCAGACTCGGTACTTTCGAAATGAACGGCGGCGTTATCAAGGATAACGGTAAGGGTAATTACGGAGAGGCTGACGTTTACTATGGTGGTGGTGTCTATGTTGGTTCGAACTGTACATTCACCATGAATGGCGGTACCATCAGCGGAAACAGTGCTTCCCAGAATGGTGGCGGAGTTTACATTCAGACCTACAATGGAACAGGTGCAAACTTCGTTCTTAATGGCGGCACCATTACAGATAATACAGGAGCCGGAATCTATATTCCTAACACCAATTCGGTTCTTACTCTCGGCGGAAGTGATATCATTACTGTTACAGGCAACAAGGATGCTTCCGGTAATGATGAAAATGTGTATCTTGCTACTAATGCTCATATCGGATTCAATTCTGCTCTCAAAGAAGGTTCCAAGATCGGAGTCCGTTCTGCCGGCACAGGTAACGATATCACGATAACAAGCGGATTCAATACTAATAATCCCAATGCGGTGCCCAAAGATTATTTCCTGGATGATTCCGGAAATTACTACATCGTAAAGCACAACAACGAAGTTCATTACGTAAAATGCAATCATACCTGGGGTGAAGTAACTTACGAGTGGTCTGAGGATTACAGCACCTGTACGGCAGTAAGAAAATGCACACGCAATGCTACTCACATTCAGACTGAGACTGTAGATTCCGTATCTGAAGAAATAACTCCCGCAACATGTGCGGCAGAAGGTGAGATGAAGTATACTGCTACCTTTACTAACAATGTTTTCGGTAAGACGGATACCACAGTCCCGACAGCTAAGCTCCCTCATACACCTGTACATACTGAAGCAAAGGCAGCTACATGCACAGAGGATGGTAACACAGAGTACTGGACATGTTCAGAGTGCGGTCAGTACTTCTCTGATGAAGACTGCACGCAGAAGATCGAAGAGAATTCCTGGGTCCTCACGGCAACCGGTCACCAGAACGTCAAGAATCATCCTGCTGTAGAAGCCAAGTGCGAATCAGACGGTAATACAGAGTACTGGGAGTGCACTGACTGCGGCAAGTTCTTCAGCGATTCAGCATGCACAAATGTAATCGAAGAAGGTTCCTGGGTCACCACAGCAACAGGACACCAGAACGTCAAGAATCATCCTGCAGAAGAAGCTAAGTGCGAATCAGACGGTAATACAGAATACTGGGAGTGTACTGACTGCGGCAAGTTCTTCAGCGATGCAGCCTGCACAAATGCAATCGAAGAGGGCTCCTGGGTCACCAAGGCAACAGGCCACAAGAACGTCACGAATCATCCTGCAACAGAAGCAAAGTGCGAGACAGCCGGTAATACAGAATACTGGGAGTGCACTGACTGCGGCAAGTACTTCAGCGACGCAGAGTGCACAAATGCAATCAATGAAGGTTCCTGGGTTCTCGATGCAACAGGTCACAAGAATGTTACGGCACATGCCGCAGCTGCTGCAACTTGCGATAAAGCAGGTAATACAGCATATTGGGAGTGTGAGGATTGCGGCAAGTACTTCAGTGATGAAGAATGCACAAATGCGATCGAAAAGGATTCCTGGATCATCGATGCTGCACACACAGGTATGAAAGCTCATAAAGCTTCTTCCGCTACATGTACGGAAGACGGCAACAATGCTTACTGGGAGTGCACAGATTGCGGCAAGTACTTCAGCGATGCAGAAGGCAAGAACGTGATCGACAAGGATTCCTGGATCGTTAAGGCAACGGGTCACGACTGGAGCGACTGGAAGGTAACCAAGGCAGCAACCGTTGATGCAGAAGGCGAAGAGACACGCACATGTTCAAAGTGCGGTACCTCTGAAACAAAGACAACCCCTAAGCTCACACCTGATCCTGTTTCCCTGAAACTTGACAAGTCATCTGTCAACATCCTCTGCGGCAAGACAGATACGATCAAGGCTGTCGTAAAGGGCACAAAGGATAAGGTAACCTGGAAGTCCTCCAACACCAAGATCGCTACTGTTGATGCTAACGGTAAGGTAACCGCCAAGATGGCAGGTTCCGTTACCATCACGGCAACAGTAGCAGGCAAGAAGGCAACATGTAAGGTTCAGATCCTCTACAAGGATGTAACCGATACAAATGACTTCTGGTACACACCTACCTACTACCTGACAAACAAGGGCGTAGTCAAGGGCTATGCTAACCAGACAGAGTTCAGACCTGCAAACATTTGCACGAGAGCTCAGATGGTAACATTCATCTGGAGACTGCAGGGCGAGCCCGCTCCTAAGACCAAGACATGTAAGTTCGATGATGTCAAGGAGAAGGATTACTTC
>JAIKVV010000086.1 GCA_024685385.1 Saccharofermentans sp.
TTGATCAAAGTGAATGCGATTATGTAAAGATTGATGAATGCCTGCACGGGATTATGAGTTACGAGCGCGAGCGGCAAAGAGGGCTGGATCTTGGATCTTTGGAAGAACCACTTGCTCATAAGATAACCGTAGATGTAGAGAATGATAAAGAAGATTATGCATTCCCTCATGAAGATTATGTTGAGTACGATCGTTATGGCCTGCACGATGACGCATGCGACCATAACGTCTTTCTTATAGACTCTTCCCGACGGCAGGGGCCTGTCCGGGAAGAGCTTCTTATCAGTCTCAAAATCCTTGAGGTCATCTGCGATACGGAGCCAGAGGAGGAATGCAAAAACAGTCCATGCTCCGACGAATTCCTGAATGCCGATATGGAAACTGGTAACGCCCAGGTTCAAAAGTATTATGAAATGGATCTCCAGGAATAAGATGATACCCAGGAGGATCCTTGCCAAGATGGGATACCTTTCCTTGAAGTAGATATGAAGACGCTTTAACATCTCTGTCCAATCCTTTCTCCGTATTTAACTTCAGTCTCTATCCCCCGTTTGGACTCTTCCATTATATCATCATCGACCTTAACGCCCTCAGGCAAAATCAATATCACCGTCGAACCGCCGGGTTCGAAATATCCTTTTTCTTCCCCTTTGCAAAAATCTTTCTTCCCCAGATCCACTATCTTTCCTACCAGGATAGCGCCGACTTCAATGAAGCAGACTTTTCCGAATTCATCAGTATCAAGGAAAGACACTTTTCTCGTATTCTCCTTATAGATCTTATAAGCCGATGAAAGCGGACTCACCGTGTGGAGTTTTCCCTTGATGTCATACTGCTCTAAGACCTTGCCGTCTGCAGGAAAACAATACCTGTGGCAGTCATCTATGCAGAGCCTGAAGACCAGGACAAGACCGCCTTTATATTCCTCCATATTGCGTCCCGTTATCTCGCTTAAGAAATATTCTCTTCCCTTCACTTCTATCCTGGTTTCTTCATCAGCAGGATAAACGAGAAGCTTGGAATCGGCAGGGCTTATGAGACCGTCTCCAACAGGCCTTACGCCGTCTTTAAACTTGCGGGTAAAAAAGTCCGTGAAAGATACATATTCACGATCTTCGAAAAGCGTCATGTCGATGCCGTGTGATTCGATGAATTCAGGAACTGTTTTTGCAGAACTCTTGGACGATTTGACTTTGCCGTAGATGATAGAAGGCAGGCGTGATATCGCAAGTCTTAAGAGGATCCTTCCGAATGCATTTCCGTAAAGAAATTTCAGAGTACCGGATCCGTACTGGGTGACTTCCTTATATTCTTTTTTGTCACGCTGATAGACTTTCATCCGATGCCTCACATGAAGATAAGAAATACCGTAATGAGAACGATGGCAAGAAGGCCGAAGAATACATAAGCTATACCCTTGGGCTTGACTATCTTTATCTTAAGCACCTGCAGGATCGCAACAGCAGCTATGACGATCGCATAGATGATCATGAATATATTCTTTTCGAGGATCAGCGACAGAAGATAGAAGAGCGGGAATATCAAAGCACTGTATGTTACCGGCAGACCGGTATAGTATTTGACGGGTCCCTCGCTGTCCGCATCGACAGCATTGAAGTATGCAAGCCTTGCAGCTCCGGATATCGCATAAAGAACATAAAGGATGACGAAAGGCAAAGCATTCATGCCGATCGATGTAAATACCGCGATCGGAAGAGCGATGAAACTTACGGCATCAACGACCGAATCGATCTCTATACCGAACTTCTTTTCTTCTTCATTCCTCTTGACCTTCCTTGCAACGGGGCCGTCAAAAAGATCAAATATGCCTGCCAACATGAGACATACAAAAGCAAAAGCGATCCTGTATCCTGCCGCGGCAAAAAAGATTCCCGCGACTGCCGATGCCAGTCCCATATATGTCAATATCACCGATCTGTTCCACTTGCCGATCATCTTACACCTCACTTAACTTAAGATGCGCACTTCACCCGTAGCGCCGTCTATCTCGATCTGCTGTCCGTCTCTTATCTTCGCCATTGCATCTTTGCATGCAACTATCGCGGGGATCCCGTATTCTCTCGACACGATCGCAGCATGGCAAAGGATTCCGCCGTATTCGGTTACTATTCCCGACAGGATCGCAAACTTCGGAGTCCATCCCGTATCGGTAAATCTCGTTACCAGGATATCGCCTTCTTGAAGTCTTTCGATCTCGGAGAAATCCTCTATAACTCTTGCGATGCCCTTCAGGTGACCGTTATTTGCGACCAAGCCCTTAAGGACATTTTTGTCATCGGAACCTTCAGTTACGGCCTTGAAATCATGGCCTATCTCATTCTCGCTAATATAGTTGCGGTAAACATCGTAATAGATCCTGTTCTTGCGGATGAGCTCTTGTAATTCAGCGCTGCTCTTCTTACCGTCTATATGCTCCCAGATGTCGCCGACCTTAAGGAACCAGATATCGTCAACGCTGCCGATGACGCCTTCCTTAACAAGTTCTTCAGCAAGCCTTAGGGTATAGATGCGGATCATGTAATAGAACCTGGTCGATACATCCCTGAATTCTTCTCTCCACCAGAGCATCTTCCTCATCTTGGAGACTTTGGTATTTACTTTTTTGTATTGCCTTTTCGTAAGTTCCGGCTCGAGCCTTGCCATGATCTTATCAAATTCAGCCTTACCTCTCTCCTTGTCTTCCGAAGGCGAGAAAGAATCATCCAATGCCGTCATGTCCTTGACCATGCCTATTATCGTTGAAGGCTCTTCCGAATAACAAGGATAAGATACGTCAAGTTCCTTGTCGGAATGGTAGCCGTAATCGTCGATGAGTTTTCTTACCCGGGGCATGAAGAACTTATCAGATGATAACTCTCCGCCGATCTTCTCAACATCATTATCCTGCCAGAATCTCAGGGCATCTTCACTTGATCTTATCTTCCTTGTAATGTCCCACATATCGTAGAAAGGAAGAAGATGCGAGATGTTGTCTATGTTTGCAAGAAGGGTCAGATATTCGCTGCCCGATACATACTTTAAGAGGCTGTCCTTATACATCGACTGATGGATCGTATTGATGAAGATCTGCCAGAAATATGTCGTCTCGGACCTAAGGTAAGTATCGTGCGTAAGCCTTACGAAATCCTTCTTAACGTCCGCGGTCTTATCGTCATAAGCTTTCTTGTATCCATAATAAAGATCCAAGAGTTCCTGCTTATACTTTTCGGAATTTTCGGTGCGGTCTTTAAGGAGCGCTGCCTGCTTTTGCGCGATAACGGCCATCCTCGCTAAAGTCTTGGGATTAACTCCCGTCACCTGCCCGTCGCCCGTATAATCTCCGACGATGCCGTATTCGCTGTCAAATTCCCTTTCGCGGTAGCCTATGATGCGGCTCATGGTCTTCTTTACGGCAGAAAGGTTCCAATAGCATCTTCCGTAATACATATTGCCGAGCTTGGAAGGGAGTTCATCGTCACGGAGGATCCTGGAATCGACTATGAACTTCCTCAGGGAATATTCCCAGATATATTCATAGAGGCTCCACATGTAGGGAGTGCAGACAGTTGCAGAAACGCCGCCGTCCTTAAAGTCCGCCGTCGTCCATACATCTTCGATCCCCGCATAGTTGAACTTGGTGATCTGCCTTGACTGAAGGACAAAGACCGAACCGTCCTTAACAGCAAATTCTATGTCACAGGGAAATCCGAAAAACTTCGCTATATCAAGAAAGATCCCCGCCATTTCACGGACCTGGTCCCTTGTAAGGAGCTTATTTTCCTGATCTATCCTGACCTCTTTATCTTCAAACCAGTCGTAGTAATAATCTTCGGGTTTATTCCTGCCCGAGACGGTATCTTCTCCCAGGCCTTCCGCGGCTTCTATCAGCATCGTCTTGTCGTTGCCCGTCACGGGATCCAGAGTAAAACAGATGCCGCTCAGATCGGCATCCACCATCTCCTGCACGACAACGGACATCTTAAGATCTTTTGCATCCAGTCCGTTATCCGCAAGATAGCTTAAGACAGTCTCAGAGAACTGTGACTTATAACATTCGATTATCCGGGAAGGAACATCCTCTGCCTTTGTGTTAAGAAAAGTGTCGTACTGTCCTGCGAAAGAAAATCCTTCCAGATCTTCCATAGTGCCGGAACTTCTTACTGCGTAGAGCTTGTCCTTTTCGAGAAAAGATCCTAAATCGGATGCGGGCTTTGTTCCGTCGAACAGAGCCCTAACCTTTTCGGATGTTTCACTGACATTATCCCTGCTTAATCCCTGCGAAGCTTCTCTTATGGCATCAGTTATGCCCGCTCCGCTTACAGTCTTATCATATTCATCCGAGTCGAGAACAAATCCTGCCGGGACATTGAATCCCGCTTCCTTCATCTTATGTAGATACGATCCCTTATTGCCTGCCTTATCCGAAAAACCTTTGCTTCCGATTACCGATATCATCCTTGGCCTGTTCCTTAAAACATATTTTTCCTGAGTTTCATGAAATACAAGAGCATATTCAAGATCAGGTGAGTCGCTGCCCCGATGAGGACATACAACAAGTACAATAATACACCAAGATCATAAAAGAGCCACACGACAAGCGCCACTCCGAAGATCGAATCCGCCTGGTCCAAAAAGATGAAGAAGACCTTGGTGAGACCCGATACGCTCTTGCCGGGCTTGATGTCAAACCTCCTCTTAAGGAAGCTGTTGGGCAGTTCGAACAGTGAATAGCCGAGTCCCAGCAGCACTCCGACCAGGAGGTTATATGAAAATGTATTATCGTGCGTAATGTAGAAGAAATCCCATTTTTCGAGAGCGGAACCTCTCAGGATCAGGCCCCAAAGGAGAGTGAAGGCGGTATTGAAGATAAGATAGCCCGCTATCCCCTTCCAGGTCTTGTTGTCGCCGAAGATCCTCTTGCCGTCAACGAAGTCCTTTCCGAAGTCGACCGGCTTGGATAAAAACTTCAAAACGGGCAGTTTCACCCAGATCATGTTCAGGATGCCCGCCAGGATAACCGGCACCAGAGTGACATACATACATCCTATAGTCTTAAGCAGATCCACCGGCAAATTCCCTTCCTCCAAAGCTTTGTAACATTGTTAATTATACATTAAGTTGGGAAAATGCATAGAAATTTCAGCCTGCCCGCTTTCCCGTCAGACCCTCGTTTTCGAGAAAGAGAAGACGGCGGCATTCCACAGATTCTATCTCCTCGATCACCATCTCCGGGATATAAGCAGTCTCATCCGAATAGTAAAACGACAGCATGTTGGTCCCGGGCATCCATTCGCAGGAAAGATATTCATGCTGTCTCTCGTCAATGGTCGGCAGGTAATCCTTCTTCGAACAGGCCCCGTAGATCTCGACCAGGATCAGAAGATCCAGCCAGGGCAGATAAAGGAAGAAATCCGGGCATCGCGTCTTCCTCCTGACCGTTGATATCCTCGCCTCGTACTTATATGGGATCCCATACTCATCCATCAGTCTGGCAAAGTCGGCTTCGAATTTCGACTTGAAGGGCTTGCCGTCGTAGAAGACCGGCGGCGACTTCTTATCCTTCGAAGGCTTATAACTGTTGCTCCGCTCGACCAGCGAATCGAAAAAGATCTTGTTGGCCGTCTCGCCGAAGTCAGGAACATATATTGTCTTACAGGGCTCGCTGTAATCCCGCTGCCAATCCTTTTCGAGCAAAGAGAGTATTCTCAGATTGTTGTCCCTGATCTGCTTGATCTTAAGGAGTCTCCTTCCCTCATCGGTGTCGGTAAAATGCCTGTGGGTACGTTTCCCTCCGTTGAACAGAGATACAACCTCTCTCGTGGTATTTCTATGACGCCAAACGGAACAGCGGATATCAGGAAAAGATTCTATCCACCGTCTCATGTAAGATATATGCATCTGTCGAACTGTTTTTCGCATAAATTAAGTCTATCTTGTCGACACCTGAAAATCACCTACGAAAACCTCACAAAAACGGAAAAATCAGGCAAATTATCTAACAAAAACTACAAATTGTATGGAATACCTGCATTCTGATAGGTTTTATCCCATATTCAAATCTAAATGTGTGCAGTAAATCAGCAAGTAGTGTGCAAAATTGCACACAAAAGAGACGTTTTTTGCACACACCTGATGCTGCAAAAGAAGCCCGCCCGGTGACAATCGTGACCGATTATTTAAAGCGTGTGCAGTAAATCAGCAAAAAGTGTGCAAAATTGCACACAAAAGAGGCGTTTTTTGCACACACCTGATGTTAGTAAACAAAAAGCCTGCTTTGCTGATCAGGAATACCGGGATCTTCTACTTATCTATCCATTTCCTCAAAAAGTTTTCCTGAATGATCAAGAAGAGGATGTAAAAGATCAAGCTCAGGAAGAAGGTCGGAATGATGATCATAAAGAAGTTGTTAAACAACAACATACCAAATGACATGCTGCGAAATTCGGGAAAATCCACTGCTGCTTCCGACAATTTCGAAGCATTGGTAGCGCACAGTATAAAATCTATGACAATGGTGTTTCCTGCCGCAGGAGGAAGCGCATAGATAAAGTAGTATGCGATGGATGGAATTCTGACATTTGTCAGTTCAGTGAAATACCTGCTGAGCGCGCGGTAAGGGACGACCAGTGCAAGCAATATGCTCAAGATAAAAGAATAATTCATGTTTTCATGATACAAGTCATCCGGAGTCGGATGGAATTCATCGATCAGCTTCGCCGCTTTCAGCATGGCATCACCGCTATAGGACGTAATAAGATACGTAAAGAACGCACCAAAAGGTATGGAAATTATAACCGCATAAATCAGGTTTAAAAAATACTCTTTCTTTCTCATTTTCCCCCATAAGCGGGGCATTACTGCCCCGCTTCCATACAGTGTTTCTTGATCCTTATCGAAAAGATCAATCTTCCTGTGCCGGGACCTCCTGAGGAGGCGGGCCGCCCAGACCGACTGCCGATGCCACGAAGGGAGCGAGCAGGACGGAAAGGACATAGCTTAAGATCAATGTCGGGAAAAGGATCGTAAAGAAGCTCGAAAGCCACATTACCGGCATGGGCGGCATCTGGGCGAGAGCTTCTGCCGGAGCGCGTGACCTGCCCATAAGAACGCCGACGAGGCTCAGGATGAGACCGATGATGATGCTGTTGCCCACGGACATCGGGATCGCGTTCAAAAGATAGAACTTCATGGACGGCGGGTTGGCATTCGCTTTGGCTGCAAGGCCGCGTCCGAGCTTGCCGAGCGGGATGAACAGCGAGATGATGACACCCAGGACTGCGGACAGCAGTATGTTCATGATGTACATGATAGCGTGCGGCATCCCCTCGGCTGCCTGAGCGTTCGTCTTAAGAACGACGAAGGTCGCAAGAGCGCCCATTGCTATGGAGATGACGATGGTCATTATAAGACCGACTAATCTTTCTTTCTTTTTCATATCTTTTACTCGAAGTTTTATCTTCGGCTCCTCATAATTTATCGATATCTTAAGGTCGGACTTCGGGAAGCAGGAACACGGGTGGATGTAGCCTTTGGCAACGTCGTAGCCGCGCCTGCTGTCGACCCTGTCGGGCGCATATACCTCCCCCGAGATGAGATGCGATCTGCAGAAACCGCATTCGCCGCTGCGGCAGTGCGAGGGTGCTCTTATTCCCGCCCTCTCGAAAGCCGTTAATACCGTCTCACACTCTTTTGCGGGAACCGTTCTCGTGATCCCGTCGTTGGAGGTAACTTCTATCTTGTAGACTTTATCGCTCGCAGGATCTATCTGATCCTTGTCGCGGTCTGATAACCTGTACTGGCCGTATGCATCGCGGCGGATCCTTCTGTCGGGAACCGAAAGCTTTGCAAGTTCGCCGTCGATATAATCGTACATTCCCTGCGAGCCGCAGACGAAGTAAGAGTGATCGGATGAAGGAGCAAACCTGCTGATGATGCCGGATGATATAAATCCTTGCGCAAAGCCTTCTTCTCCTTCACTGACATCTTCATCAGAAAGAACATGTATTACGCGGATGCGTGAACAGCTTGCAGCGAGTGAATCGAGTTCTTCGCGGAAGAGGATCTCTTCACGGGTCTTGCTGCCGTAGAGCAAAGTAAGATCCGCATCCTCTATGCCGTCTGCTATCGCATATGCGATCGACATCAAAGGCGCAATGCCCGAGCCGCCTGCGATGCCCACGATATGAGGAGCATCGCGCAAGGGTTCGTAATAGAAGAAGCCCTGCGGTGAAGAAACATCAAGACATGTTCCTTCGGCAAAAGTGTTATTTATGAATTCCGAAGCGAATCCGTCCTTAACATTCTTTACGAGGATCTGATATTTTCCTTCCAAAGCCAGTTTGGGAGATGCGCATAGTGAATAAGGCCTCGTGACCAGAGAATCGCCGATCTTAAGAGTCAGGCTGATATATTGTCCCGCCCTGAAATAAGGCAAGGCATCCGTGCCGCGCGACTCATCCGGGATCAGAGTATAGAGCTTGGCATTAACGAGCTGCCTGACTTCACTGACCTTGACTGCAAGCCTTGACGGATGAAGGGATTTTGCAAGGACGTTGGCGTTGTATTCATAGCGGGGCTCCGTATCGGGAGCACTGTCGATTATGGCCTTGCGCCTTGGCAGGATCTCCTTGATGCTCTCGGGGGAAACAGAATTCAGATAATCTTTGTCAGCCATATCATCTACCTCCTCCCATTATGTAACCGTAGACCATCATGCCGGTCCTGTTGCCGGTGGTATATGTGGGGAAGAATCCCGACAGGCCCTGGGAGTGGCCTCCGACGAAGAAGAGTCCGGGCACCGTGGGTTCAGATCTTGATGCCATCATCCTGGCGCTCATGCCGTCCCAGCGGTCCGACAGGTATCCGTAGATCGAGCCCTGGGGCGAGCCCATGTATCTTGCGAAAGTAACGGGGCTTGCGATCTCGATCTCTTCGATGTGAGACCTTATGTCGATCTTCATGACCTCTTCGAAATATGAGATCATCTTATCGGCAACCCGCCTCTTGGCCGCGACATAATCTTCGGGTTTAATATCAGCCCAGGCATCGTCCGTATAGGATATCGTCAGGACCAGTTCAGTCGTGCCTTCGGGCGAACATTCGGGAACAGCAATGTTGAGACAGCAGACATCAAGAGCCATGTCGTCCATGTCGAGCTTATTCGAACTGTCGTATATGACCTTGGAATCCTTGGTCGTGCTGATGAATATGGTATAGTCTTTGATCCCCAATTCTTCGGGAGATGCATCGAGTCCCAGATAAACACAGAAAGCGCGGAAGCCGTATTTCCTCGCATTGATCTTCTTAAATTCCGATTTGGGAACAAGATCTTTATTATCTATCAGTTTGGAATAAACGATCTCGGGGAAGGTATTGGATACGACAGCAACGGATTCGAAGGTCTGCCCTGTTGAAGTCTCGACGCCGCAGACCTTGCCGTCCTTCGTCAGGACCTTGGTTACTTCCGTATCGAAAAGGAATCTTACGCCCAGCTGGCAGGCCCTCCTCATTATCGCAACCGACAGTTCGTGCGATCTCATGGAAGGACAGTAAGCGCCCTTCAGGAAATAACCTGATACCATCATGATGTAGCGGCTCGCATCGATAGTGTTGATGTCTGCACCCTGATAAGGCCAGTATGCCGTCATGATGTCGATGCACTTATCACTCATGCCGATCGCGCGGAAGAAGTCGCCTGCGGTCATGGAGAAGATCCTTGCAAAATTGGGATAGTGCTGCGCCATGATATCCGGGTCAACTACGCCGCGGCATTTGCCAATATATTCCAGGCCCTTCTGAAGGTCCTTTGCGGCCATGAAGAATTTCTCCATAGCTTCCTTATCTTCAGGGCACTCCTGCCCGATCAAGCGCTCGATATTTTCTTTGCCGTGAGGGAATGTTATGTCAAGAGAACGGACGCCGTTTTTCTCGACTATATATCTGAAGGAATCCTTTATGGGGCGCATGTCGACTTTTACGCCGAGTTCATCGAAAAGCAAACCCAGTTCGCCCCTGAGGTCGCCTTCACCGAAGTCCGGTATCTCATGGAGCGCGGCTTCGAATTCAAATCTGCCCCTGACAAAGGAGCTCGCCGCTCCGCCGGGCAGATTATTTCTTTCAATTACAAGGGTCTTGAGGCCAATCCTGGCCGCTCTTAAGGAAGTCATCAGTCCGCCGTTGCCGGCGCCGATAACGATGACGTCATAACGCAAGTCCACTTCAAAGATCACCCCCTTTGTGATCAAATGCACCTTCTATAGATTACCACAGTTCTTCCACATTCAAGCGTTGTTTTTGAAAGTCTACAAATGTAAACTTAAGGCATATCCGGGGTCCTAAAAAAGGACCTTTAAGCAGGAGCAAAACATGAACAAAAAGATCCTGACTGCCGTTACCGCATTAGGGCTCATAACTGCAATGACAGCATGCGGCACGGCAGCAGAAACAACAACTACAACAACAACCGGTGAGTCCAAGGTCACGGCTGCTGAAAGCAGCGAAAGCACCACAACAGAAGAAAACAAAGAAACATCAGCAAGCAAGGCTGATACTGTTGACGTCAACAGGGACCTTACGGCCTATGTTCTTTCCGACAGTGACAGCGCAAGCCAGATGGCCGAAAAGATCGAGAAAAGATACGGCGTCGATATTGTATACGGCGATGAGATAAGAACCGTTTTCGATGATGCGGGAGATGATATCCATGCAGAAAAATATACAAAGGAAGACGGAATAAAAGTTGCATTGAAATCCGTTGACGAAGCCTTGGCAGTATTCCCTCAGGGACTCATTGAACAACTGTCTTACGGCGGCAAGGGAATCTTGAAGATCTACCTTACCGGCGCCATAGCCAAGGGCAGCGAGAAACCCGCACCCGGCGCATATCCCGCCTTCACCACAGATGATGATGAAGAACTCTACTTAACTATCGACATCTCCATGGACGGCATCATAAACGTGCCGACAGTATCGCACGAATTGACGCATGTCATCGACTTCAAACTGCACGATCTGGGACTCATAGATGAAGATGAATGGAATAAGCTGAACCCCGAAGGATTTAAATATGTAGAAGACTATTCCAAGTTCAAGCAGAGCGAATTCATCGACAAGTATTCTTACTGCTCTGAGCATTACATTCCCAGGCTCTTAACGCAGCCTGACGATCAGGTTTATTTCTATTACAACTATTCGATCGTAAACGCTTATGAAGACCGCGCGACATTGATGGAAGATCTCATAACATATAAGATGTGGGGCAACGAGATCGCTCCGGGACTTTATAAATTCGAACACGTGAAAGCAAAAGCCGAATATCTTCTCGATAAGGTCAAACAGGCATTCACTCTGAATGAATCAGATCTTGCTTCCTGGAAGAAAGCCTGGAATGAGATAAGTTAAAAGATAAAGGCTTGTAACGACAAAAAAGGGACTGTATGACACAGTCCCTTTATTATCTGTCAGATGCTTTTATTGTTTGTTGACCTGTATGGATATCGCAGGCTCTTCGCCCACGGCTCCGTCGCCGCTCACGATGTAGAGTTTGTAGTCACCGGCTTCAAGCGGGATCTGGACCTGATCGATCCTCATTGCGCCCTCGGGGATCCACTTGTCGTGCACGACTTCGCCTTTGGAATCTCTGATCCTCACGGAATATTTTCCTTCGGCATTTGCCATGACTACGACGACCTTGCAAGATCCGTCTTTATCCATAGTAAAATTGATGGGATTTTCCTCGCTTCCGATGTCTTCTGCAGTAACTTTGTAGGACAGCGTGGTCTGGACAAGCTGGCTCTGGAAGAGATTGACTGCTGATGACGCAAAACCTGATATCAGCATGACGCCTGCGATGATGCCTGCAAAGAGGAATCTCTTTTTCTTGTGGGTCGCAGGATTTAAGAGCAAGAGACCTAATACGATAAGGAAAGGCGCCGCGATGCCGCCTATGAGATAGGTGCTTAGAGCCTGTTTCAGGGAATCAGCCGTCATGGTCATCTGATCCGCAGTTCCTGCGCCCGGTATGTTCTCAAGGAGTTTTGTCGCAAGATAGCTTATGGTCGCGGAACTGAAGTTGACGAAGAAATGCATGAGAGATGAAAGAAGGATGTTGTTCTTCTTTACGACGATATAAGACAGGCAGGCGCCCAGGATGGCAGTATTGATGAATCTTAATACCGACAAGTGGTTAATGCCGAAAAGGATCGCCATTATGAGCACGATCAGCCAGTCCTTCTTGATGGATCTGAAGCTTGAAAGGATCGCGCCTCTGTGGATCGCTTCCTCGCAGATCGCGGGAGTTACCGCGATGATAAGAACGAGAACAAGGTAACCCGCAGGTCCCGTCATCATCTTCTGCAAAGCCTGTACGTCACTTGATTCAAGTGACGACGGTATGAGTATTCCCACCAGCGCGATGCTGATGAGGCCGAATGACACTCCGCCCAATACCAAAAGGAGCGAGCCGAAGAAATCTCTTGCAGAGAATTTCTTTATAGGAAACATCTCCTTAAGGGGGATCCTGAAGATCAGCGCATATGCTATTGCAAGAACGAGGAAGACCAGCTCCGATGTTACGAGCCCTATCATTCCCCAATGCATCTGCATATATGCGCAGACGGTTACGAACAGTCCCATGAGGACCGCGAAGAGAACAAAGCCCATCCAGGGCTTAAGCCTTTGCTGATTTGTTAATTGCTGCATTTTAATGATTTCCTTTCCCGAAAATATCCCTTAAAAAATCAAGATAAGGTTATCACTATTCGAAGATCTTTTCAAACAAAAACGCCTGCCTTCGCGGGATCCGCTCAAGGCAAGCGCTTCTTGTTTTCTTCAGATGGCTATGGATCAGCCGGGAATGAAATCCGTCTTTATGAGATTGATCTTGCCGTCTTCAGTGTAGTTGAAATAGATGTCGATCGTGCCGTAGAAATCGAACTTTCCGGCTTCGCTTCCGCAAAGGCCCTGATGGGCGATCAGGCAGTCCTTTCCGTCAAGCCTTGCAGCCTTGATATCCCAGATTCCCCAATCAGCGGGACCTCCGATGACATCGCCTGCTTTATATTCTCCGTTAAGAAATTTTTCTGCGGCATCACCGATATCGTTGCCCTTCTCGGTTTTTAAGAGTTTCTTATAGTGCTTAGAAAGATCGAAAGTGATCTTCTCTTCGGTGCCGTCGATCGTGATCTCACCCGACTTAAGATCTTCTCCGACGCGCACGCGGATCGGGAAGGAATTATTGGGATCGCCGTTTTCGTCCTTCATGCCGAACTCATCGGAATTCTGCAGGCTCTTCCATACATCACCGTCTTTCTTGAGCACCAGGAATTTCATGTAAGGCAGGGAATTGGCGTGGGGGTCGATGCCCAATACGATCTCCTGTGCACCGTCGTTATCGACATCCGCATAATATACCGTGAAGAAGACAGCAGTATCGGTCTTGGCACTATAGATCTGCTCGTCATCGAATATAAGCGTCCATTCGCCGGCACCGTATTCTCCCCAAGGCTCGAATTCGATCCTGTCTTTGGTTCCGTCACCGTCGATGTCGCCCTCGAAATAGACGTCGTATGCAATTACTTTCTGCTCATTGTCAGTCTGATCGTCTTCCGTACCTATGAATGTCTTATCTTCTTTGAACTCCACGGTTTTGTCTTTTCCGTTGTTAAGCTCAACGACCGAGCCGTTTTTATATTCCGTTACGATCTTTCCTTCATCGTCCGTCATCTTAAAACGATAAAGCTCTTCCCGGGCAGCATCAGCTGCATTGAGCGGAGCGGCTGCTTTGCCCTGCTCCTTATCGCTGCTGGGATTGGTCAGGAAGCATCCTGACACCGCCACACAACATCCCAGTCCGGTTACTATCATCCAGATGGCGGGTTTCTTGTAATTTAATATGCTTTTCACTCTCTCTTTAACTCCTATCTCAGCAAATGCTACAGGACATGCGCTGATGACATTGCCGGGCCTTCCGAGATCCAGGAGGGTCTGCGAATATCCGGCCTTATCAAGCTTGTTCATATCCCTTACGGCTCTCTCGTCACAGGCAAGTTCGATGTCTCTTCCGAAAAGGACATATGCAACCCAGCAAAGAGGGTTGAACCAGTGAAGCGCGAGGAGCACAAAACCCAGGGGCTTCCACCAGTGATCGTGCCTTTCAAGATGAGCCTTCTCATGTTCCAATACGTATTCTTTCATTTTGCCGTCAAGACCCGAAGGCAGGTATATCACCGGATTTATTACGCCGAGGATAAAGGGACGGTCCGTCTCGTCACACTCCATTACGCCTTCGCCGATCTTAACTGACGCAGCGACTGTTTTCTTAAGTTTCAGATAGCTTACGATGCCATAGACGGTAAAGCCCATGACGCCGGCGATCCATATGCCGCAGGCGATGCTGACGACAAGCGTCAGCCTTGAAGGACCCTGAGAGGCATTAGCTGCAGAAGATGTATCTGTCGCCGTTTTTACCCCGTTATGGCCCAGCATCTCATTTGCGACATTATCGATCAGGATGAGTCCCGAATCCAGATAAGGAGCGCTGTCTTCTGCCGATGTCTTGACGGGCTCGGCCGAGGGCAGAAGGCTCATGGGACTCTCGAAGGATATGGGGCATAAGAGCCTTACCGCAACGAGCGCCCAAAGGATGCAGGATATCCACTTCGGTGCCTTCTTGAAGAGGACGCGGAGTAAGATAACCGCCAATATGAGCAATACTGCAGTCATGCTCATATTGAATATCTTAAGGAACAGATCGTTCATCTGATCAGCCCTCCCCGCCTTCGCGGAATGCATCGATCATCTTCTGGATCTCATCTGCTTCCTTCGCGGTCAGTTTCTTGTTGGAAACGAAAGCCGCTACGAATGCAGGAAGAGAACCCGAGAAGGATTCGTCCACTATCTGCTGACTTCTTTGGGAATAGAAATCTTCTTTGGAGATAAGGGATGTGACAACGCCGTTGTCGTTCTTCAATAATCCTTTTTCGCAGAGCTTACGGAGTACTGTATAGGTAGTGGGCTTCTTCCAGCCGAACTCCTTCTCGCAGATCTTGACGAGGTTTCCTGAACCCACCGGCTCGTTGGCCCAGACTATGTCTGCGAATCTCTCCTGTATAGCACCAAGTTCAAAATCGATCATTTAATGCCTCCCTTTATCTTCTCTTCTTTTCTTCCTAATCTATTCCCTTTTTGCCGGCCGTCACCGGCTTTGCATCTTTTCCGGCTGTTTGGGTTTATCCGGATAAACCCTCAATGCTCTTCGAGTTTATCGCGATAAACCAAATCTGTCAAGAGGCTTTTTCGCGAAAAATGAGGTCATTCGGTCTCATATTCCATATTCTTGCTCTTGCAGTAGTCTTCCGCATAAGATCCCGCCTTGACTTTAAGCTTAAGCTCATCACACCAGGCAAAGGCGCCTTCGCCTATGCAGACAACGCTTCCGGGGACCTTTAAAGAGGTTAGAGCCCCGCAATCGCCGAAAACACCGTCCTCCAGATATTTAAGATCTGCGGGAAGTTCTACCTCATTCAATGATGTGCATGAATTAAATGCAGCTTCATCTATTCCTTCCACGGAAGCCGGGATCTTGACGGATACGAGTTCCGCGCATTCACAGAAAGCATATGCTCCTATTATCTTTATGCCCTGCGGTATCTCATACGAAGAAGAGTTTAAGGCTTTGCTGCAGAAGATGAATCTCATGTCCTTCCTGCTTACGAGAGCCCCGTCAAGGATCTTGAAAGCGGTGTGATCAGGAGAGACATTGATGTCATTAAGTTCCTTGCAGCCGATGAAAGGATTGGCTCCGATATCCCTTAAACTGTCAGGGATATCGACTGTCTTAAGAGCACTGCAGAAGCCGAAAGCACGGTCACCTATGGACTTTAATCCTTCGCCGGTCTTAACTTCCGTAAGGGCGCTACAACTCAAGAATGCTTCAGTTGCGATCTCTTTAACATTTTCCGGTATCGTAAGCGATGTCAATGTCTCGCACTGCATGAAAGTCTGCTCGCCGATCCTCGTAACGGCCTTGGGGATGTTTATCTCTTTTATGCCGGAGCAGCCTGCGAAAGCAAAATCACCTATCTCATTTACGCTTTCAGGGATCACGACATATTCAAGGGACTGACAGTCAACAAAAGCTCCATTACTGATCACGCTGACACTTTCCGGGATCTTAACTCCTTCCAGACCCTTGCATTCATCGAATGCATAAGCGCCTATGATCTTTGTTCCTTCCTTTACCGTAAAGCTTCCCGTGGCGGCCGTGGGCGATACATAGATCAGCCTTTTATCGGGCTTGCTGTAGAGGGCTCCCCCTTCGTATTCAAGACAGGGGTGATCTTCCGATACCATAACATCCGTGATCCACCCTTCATCAAAAAAAGTAAAAGGATTGTCCCCGATCTCATTTACGCTGTCCGGGATCTTAATCATTGCCAATGCGATGCAGTTATGGAAAGCGTGAGACGAGATCTTCAAAAGTCCTTCATTAAGTTCTATAGCAGGAAGAGAATTGCAGTAACTGAAAGAATATTTGCCGATCGACCTGAGGCTTAGCGGGATATTAATATCCGTCAGCGCCATGCACCTTTCAAATGCCTGATCTTCTATCGCAGTCAAGCTATTGGGAAGGACGATCTTCTTTATGTAATGGCAATCCGAAAAGGCCTGCTTCCCAATGATCAAAGTCCCTTCGGGAACAACACATTCAACGTCCCCGGAAGAGATGCCAAATGTTATGAGGCGCTTATCTTCCTTGCCGAAGAGCGTTGCTCCCTCTGATCTTAAATATTTATTTTCTTTGGAGACCTTGATCTTCTTAAGTCTGTCACAGTTTATGAAAGGATTTGCTCCGGTATCCTTAACGGAATCAGAAATGCTGACGCTCTCAAGAAATGAGCACCAGCCGAAAGCATTATCCCCTATCTTAGTAATCCCTTCAGGGATCGTAACTTCAGTCATCGATTGGCAGTATGAAAATGCCGCATCTGCTATGGATCCGACTTTGACTCCGTCAAGTTCATCAGGGATCAGAACTTTATCCTCTGCTCCTTTGTATTTTATTATCTCGGCAAGACCGTCTGCGGTCAGGCGGTATTCATAAGCTCCGCTTACTTTGTTCTTATCTTCTGAGGGTATAGTTATCTCGTAATCTCTGCCGTCTTCATCTTCTGTCTGATGCGTTTCTTTCGAAGAAGTTTCTTCAGTTATTTCCTTACTAAGGGAATTTCCGGAAGTTGTTTCTTCCGCTTTTTCCTTGCTGCCGCATCCTGTTGCTGCCAATGCGATCGAAAGGCAGATCAATACTGCGGCTGCCTTATCCATATATTTCATATATCGTCCTCCATGATCTTCAATCAGGCTGAATGCCCCATCCTTTATTCCCGGGATCTCCGGTCTTCTGAAACGCCGGGGCCCCCGGCAGCCTTCGGAAGATCGTCACCTTCCAAAGGCTCCCTCAGGGTCCCGGGATGCATTACAGTCGGAGAAGGTTTATCCGGATAAACCTTCAATGCAGTTTGAGTTTATCGCGATAAACCAAAACTGTCAAGAGGACTTTTCGAAAGTTCCGGAACAGACAAAAAAGATCCCGGGAAAGCCCGGGACCTGATACTTATCTTATAAAAGCTTCTCTCCTGCAGCAGGAACTCATCTCGATTGTAAGAAGGAGATAAATGCCCGGATGATCATCATGAGGACCCTCAGGGCGAGGAACGAGCCCATGACGATGCCGATGATCATGAGGATCCTGAGGAGGAACCTGAGCGACTTGGGTGTCCTGCCGGAGACATCACCGGTCTGGCCGTTGATCAGGACCTGGAAGACCTGATCGTTGTATTTGAATGACCTAACCCAGACGGGGGCCAGGCAGTACTTTGCACGGACGTTGCTGTACCCGGGCTCGAACTTGATATCTCCTACCCTGTCAGCGCGTTCCTGATTTTTGATGCCCATTTTTATATTGCCGCGGATCCTGTCCTTGGCGGTAAGCCAGGCGGCGGGACCGTCGATCGAATAACGTTCTGCGACAAAACCTGCCAGAAGGTCAGGATCGTATTTTTTCATAAAGTTCATATTGAACCCGGATACGCCGTTCCAGAGGGGATCAGCCGCAAGGCGCTGGGATGCGATTATCGTCTCTCCCTTAACGTTGAGCTTATACACGCCGGACTTGTTATACCACTTGATGTACTCATCGTCACCGCTTCCGTATATATAACCGAACTTACCCGAATACTCCGTATAAGTATTCGCATCGAAGACCCAATAAGGAACATATACTCCGGTAAAGTCCGTGGCCTTTGCCTTGGTAAGAAGGTCCGCAGGTGAGAAGCGCTGTTTGGAAATCCAGTTTTCGAAAAGCTTAACGGCTTCATCCTTGCTGATCTTGAAAGGCAGGACTCCCGTAGGCTCCAGCATGCCGGTCCGGTCATCCGTCTCATTGAGAGAGTTGGATCCGCAATAAGGACAGTTGTTAGCAATGTCCTGAGCGTTCAAAATGAACCTTCCGCCGCAGGTCGCGCAGTTTGCGATCTTGGCTTTCTGCAGATAGTGGGCGCCGGCATGGGAAGCAAGATCTTCCAGAGAATAAGCTACTCCGGGCGGCTGGATCTGCTGGCGGATGTCAATGCTCCTGCCGCAGAACTCACATGAGAGCGCGCCCGTTGCGGGATCATACTTCAGCGTCGCGCCGCATGAAGGACACTTCTTGTTATCGGCGCTCTCAGAAGCAGCCATATTAACATTAATGTTTTCATTGTTTTCCATCTGACATTCCCCTCCGAAAAAAGCTTTCCCTTAAGTTCCGAGAATATTATATCACGCCGAAGAATGCATCTCGCCACGGATAGGATGCAACTCACCACAAAAAGATCTTTGATGCCGATCCTCTGATAAGATGGCATCATCAAGAAAAATGCAAGGGGTGCAGAAGACATGAGGAAACTGATTGCTTTGATACTCTTGGGCACGATGACTATGACTTCGTGCGCAATAGTCGAAGGAAATGATCTTCCTGATAATGCCGGACCAAGCCAAAGCGTAGAGGCTCCTGCCAGGCCGCAGGATGACTATTACAGGTTCGTCAATGAAGATTTCCTTAAGACCGTGAAGTTTAAGTATAAGGCCGAGACGGCAGGCGGATCCTTCGATCAGGACATGATAACGGATGAAGTAAGGCAGATCCTGGACGAAGTCGTCAAAGGATCCGGATATGAAGAAGGATCTGAAGAAGACATCCTTCAAAGAGCCTATAAACTCCAGTTGGCTTATGACTACGAAAACTCTCCGGTCCCCCAAAAACTTCAGGACATGATCGAAGAGATAAAGAATGCGGATACTCTGGAAAAGCTCCTTGATGCGGATGCAAAGATGAGTAAAGAATTTGCCGTTCAGTCTCTTCTGAACGCATCGGTTACCACCAACTATCTGTCGCCCGGAAGGTATGATCTGTCGTTCAAGAACTACGATGAGATCTTAGGCGTTGATTTCAAGGATCTTCTGGATTCCTATTCTTCCCTGACGGATATAAAGAACTACGGCAGCGACGTAATGCAGTACATAGGATACGATAAAAAAGATGCAGATCAGGCAGGAACGCGCCTGGCTTACATCGTAATGGATATCTATAACGCAACAAACATGGATATCCTTGATGATTCGATGCCCCTGGAATATATGGAGGAGATAAAGCCGGATGAAGCAAAGAAGATCTTCTCCAATCTGGACCTTTACGCTTATCTTGAAAAGTCGGGATACGATACATCAAAGATCGACAGGTTCGAAACAATAGATAAGGAGCAGATGGCTGCAGTCAATCTGATCTTTAAGGAAGAAAATCTCGATGCACTGAAAGCCTGGGAACTTTCAAATCTCCTTAAAAGATATACCGGCTTCATCGCTCCTTCATCAGACATCCTTATCAAGTACTATAACAAGAACTATAAGTCCGCTGAAGACCAGGCAGCAGAAAAGATCATGCATGTGTTTTCTGACCAGACCGATCCCCTTTATGTCGAAAGATACTATACGGCCGGCATGGATAAATACCTCCGCGATATGTGCGATGACATCAAAGAAGGATACAGGAAGCTGATAAAAGAAGCTGACTGGCTTACGGAAGAAACGAGAGCCGGGCTCCTTAGAAAACTCGATAACATAATCTATGTTACGGGGAGCGATCTTAAGCGCCACGACAACGATTTATTCAAGGGTCTTCCGGATGATAACATCTTTGATTTCTATATTGCCTATTCAAGGATCTTAACCGCTCAAAACCGCGCAAAGCTGGGAACTGTTTCCGACAGGAAGAACGTCAACATGCCGATGCAGATGTTCAATGCATGCTACCACCCTTCATGCAACAGCATAACCATAACCGTTGCCATGATGAACGCACCTTTCTACGACAAGGACGCAGATTACTTTACTAATCTCGGCGGCATCGGCTTTACGGTCGCGCATGAGATGGGACACGCTTTCGACTCCAACTGCATCGTTTTCGATGAAAACGGCAGATACGACCCGTCCTGGATCAATAAGTCCGACATGGATAAGCTCATCGAACGCAACAGGAAAGCATCAGAATATTTCGAGAAGAACTTTACGGTATTCGGCGTATATCATGTTGACGGCGATCAGACCCTGGGCGAAAACTATGCGGACCTGGGCGGCATGGAGTGCGTTGCATCACTTGCAAAGAATAATGAAGACCTCCAAAAGATCTTCTCCAATTATGCGGTGACCTGGCGCGAGAAGACGCTGGATACTTATGTTTTCGAACTGCTCGAACATGATGAGCACAGCCCCGCCGTGATAAGGGTCAATGCGATCCTTGCAACCCTTGATGAGTTCTATAGAGCATATGGCGTCAAAGAAGGCGACGGCATGTATATCGCCCCCGAAGACCGCATATCGAGATGGCACTAAGGGAGGGATAAGACATGAACATTTTATTGAAGAACGCACTTAAGAACATCTTCGGAAAGCCTTTAAGAACGATCCTCGTCATATTCTCGATCTTCGTATGCTCGATGGCTGCCATGCTCTGCTTCGACCTGTCAGGAGCCATCGGAGAGGCCCTTATGAATGATGTAAGATCTGTATCCGATGCGGACTATGAGCTCATATTAAGACCCGGGTATTCCATAGACATGCCGGAGGGCTTCCCCGAGCATACGGCACTGGCAGTCTATCTTTACGGTGAGCGTTATTACACGGATGTTCCCGGTGAATATAACTACGCCAAGAGCAATTCGGTGAGAGTATTGGGTTTGGACTTCGAAAAGGCTGCGGCCATGAGGTTCATCGGGCCTGCAGAAGTCGGCTACATGGAAGCCGTCATAACCGAAGGATATGCCAAGAAGAACAACTGCGGCGTCGGCGATACGATCACGCTTCACGACAAGGCTGACGAAGCTCACGATTATAAGGTGGTCAAGATCCTGCCTTCCGATCAGAAGAATCCTCTCATGAGTCAGGAATCCGTCATCGTAAATACCGAATCCGCAAAAGTCCTTTATTGCGGCGACGAGACCTTCGGACTTCTCATGATCGACGTCCACGACAACGAACTTGCACCTCAGGCAAAAGAGATGCTGATCGAAAAATACGGCGACTCGGCTGTCATTGACCTCCTCGTCCCAGAAGAAGTCCTCAGCATGATAGAAAACCTCACCGCCATATTGACTTTGGTCTTTGTCATAACCTTCCTTCTCGTCATCTTCGTTACCTACTCGATCTGCGAAAGGATAGTGTCCGACAGGATGAGCCTTGTCGGAACACTCCGGAGCCTGGGCATGAGTTCGGCCGGAACAGCAAGGATCCTTCTTGCGGAAAACGTCATCTACGCATTGTTGGGAAGTATCCCGGCAGTAGTCTTGTATGCGTTGATAAGGACTCCTGTTCTGAACCTGATCCTAAGATATGAGGACGGTGACGGAGTGATGATATTGCCCAAGGTCCCTGCCGTATCTGTCATACTTCTTATCGGAGTCATCCTGGGAGCGGTCATAGTCGAGTGCCTGATCCCCTTGAGAGCTATCCTTAAGGCTCTTAAGGTATCCATAAGAGACATCATTTTCGATAACAGGGATACTGAATATAAATACTCTACGGCGGGAGCCATAACAGGTGCCATCCTTCTCGGCATTGCAGCAGTGTTCTTTTTCTTCAGGAGCAACCTTATCCTTGCTGCCCTCTGCATGCTCTTCGCCGTAACGGGACTTGCCTTCATCTTCCCTCTCATATTCAAGCTCTTCATGAGCCTGTCAGGAGAGATCGCTGAAAAAAGATCAAACGCAAAATGGTCACTTGCATTGAAGGAAGCCGTATCCCGCAAGAGCACGGTCAAGAGCGGTATCCTGTGCGCAACATCTGCATGCATGTGCGTTATCGTCTTCGCGATCGCAATGTCGGCGATCTCGACTTTCGGGGCATCGGTGTACAAAGCAGACGTAAAGGTTGACTGTACGGAGACCCCGTCCAGGTATTCTTTCATCAAGGATCTCGACGGCGTTACCGAGACAGAGAAGATCTACTCTCAGTCAGACTTCATTATCTTCGGCGGCAACACAAGGAAAAACTACAATGTCACCGGCGTGCCCGAGGGCGGATACAAGTACTACGATATGTTCCGCAATCTTCCTGATAAGGTTGAAGACGGCACCTTCTATGTTCACAGCAGCGTCAATGAAAAATTGAATCTTAAAAAAGGCGATAAACTGTCGGTTACATTTAACGCGGATTATGTCTTCACAATCAAAAAGGACATGACATTCGGCGGAACCTTCGATACCTCATCTCCCATCGACGGCAAGGATTCGATCGTAATATCACAGAACGACTACATTAAGATCTTCCATGACTTCCCGAATGCGATGCTCGTCAACTGCGCTGATCCCGAGATGACTGCATTTACCATCAACAAATACACGACAGGTGATGAGACGGCAAAGACAAGAACTACTATCGAAGAAGAAGACAGAAAAGATGCTGCAAGCGTCATGGCGATCTTCAGCACCGTAATCGGTATTGCGATCGTAATGACTGCCGTCGGCATGATAAGCAACCAGATAATAGGATTCGAAGGCCGCAAAAAGGAACTTGCAGTGATGCTTTCAACCGTCACGGACCGCAAGACTTTGGCAAAAGTATTGTTCTTCGAGATCTTCTCCATGTCGGCATTCGCATCCGGCTTAGGAGTCATAACCGGCACGCTTATCACACTGGTCTTAAAGAGCGCTGTAGTTTCCATGGACGGAGTATACTTCGATCTGCAGCTTACACCTTTGGCGGTGATCATCCTATGGATCGTGATGACCATACTTTACACACTGACAGTCTTATTCCCCATAAAGAAGATGAGGAAGATGAAGATCTCCGAACAGATCAAATACGAGTAATATCAGGAGGACATGAAAATGAATACGATAATCGAAGTTAACAATGTTACAAAGACTTTCGGCAAAGGCTCTGCGTTAAACCGCGTCCTGGACGACGCCTGCATGTATGTGGGCGAAGGAGAGTTCGTATCCCTTATGGGAGCGTCGGGTTCCGGCAAGTCCACGATGCTCTATCTGATAGGAGGACTTGACCGTGAGTTTGAAGGCAGGATAAGTCTTTGCGGCAAGGACATCGCCAAGTTAAGCGATGCCGAATTATCCGATCTCCGCCTTAAGAACATAGGATTCGTCTTCCAGTTCTATAACCTCGTAATGAATCTCAATGTCGAAGACAACATCCTCCTTCCCTCCTCGATCAAGGGCAAAAAGAGGAAAGAATCAGAGCAGCAGTTAGATGAGATCCTGGAGATAACGGGGCTTACCGATAAGCGCAAAGCCATGCCCGCAACTTTATCGGGCGGCCAGCAGCAGAGAGTCGCGATCGCAAGAGCCGTCATGGGCAACCCTTCGATCCTCCTGGCAGACGAGCCCACCGGCAACCTCGACTCCAAGTCTTCTTCTGAAGTAATGGAGCTTTTCGCAAAGCTGAATAAAGAAAAGGGTCTTACGATCCTCCAGGTCACCCACTCCGAAAAATGCGCATCTTACGGAAGCAGGACGATCATGCTCGAAAACGGAAAGACAGTCGGATAAATGGCAAGAAACAGGCCCCAGTGATAAACTTTTAACGTGATCAATAAATTACGAGGGGGAAACAAATGCGTCTTGCCATAGTAGATGACGAAGAAGTATTCAGGCTGAAACTGGCAGATTCCATCTTCTCCCTTTACGGAAGAGAGAATGCCAGCTGCTTCCTCTATTCCGACGGCACCGAGATCGTTAAGAGCTTCGAAAACGGCTTCATTCCGGATGCAGTCTTCTTAGACATTGAGATGAAGGATCTTGACGGCATGAAGGCTGCAAAGAAGATCCGTGAATTCTCCAAAGACATCCCGGTCATATTCCTCACAAGCCACACCGAGATGGCAATGGAGGGATATGAAGTTGATGCTTTCAGGTTCTTAAGCAAACCGGTCGAACCCGACAAACTAAGGCAGGCATTAAAAGACCTTGAGAAGACTTTGACGGTTGATGAGAAACTGATCCTGCATAAGGACGGAGATGACCTGATCTTCCCCATATCAACGCTCGTATATGCGGAGGCAGCGAATAACTCCGTGAGGTTTGTTTTCGAAAAGGAAGATACGGAACTTCGGATGAAGTTCACTCAGGCCGTCAAGATGATCGATGAAGTGTCCAAAGATTTTTATAAGTGCCACAGATCTTACTATGTTAATCTCTCTCATGTTGCAAAGCTTGGATCGGGCGAACTGATAACGGACACGGGCGATTGCATCCCCGTTGCAAGGAGCTCGGCGCAGGATACGAAGAAGGCTCTTTTTGACTTCGTAAGGAGGTCCGGCCGATGAATCCTGTCAGAGTTTTAGTGATCATATTCCAGCTTGTCATAGTTGTCAGCATCTTTTTCTTCTCGGCGTATTCCGTTGATGCCGTATTCAGGTACAAATATAAGAACAGAAAGTTCGCCTACATTATGTCCCTTGCGATCGGCATCATATCAGGCACGGCAAAGGAGATCGTAAACACTCTTGAGGGTCCGGAATTCCCCCTGATCTATGAGATTACTGAAATGGCAGGATATCTTCTCCTTGCAGCAGTTCTCATAATCCTTCTTCAGGGAAAAGTATGGCGCAGGATCCTTGCAGTCCTCATGACGGTCGAGCTGATCGTAACCATCGATGCGATCTTTTCAACATTAAGAGAACAGTTCGTCGGCTTTTTCAATGCGGAAAGTTTCCCGAAAGAGATCCTTGTACTTCTCTTCTTCCTGATAGAAGCATTCAGGCTGGCATTGGAATTCGTCTTCTTATTCCTGATTTCCAGGATCCGCGGCAAAAAGGACGATACGCCAATGCCCCTGCCTCTGATCGGCATCATAATGGTAGTGCTCCAGTTGATCTCGTCCCTCATCATCCAGGACGGCGCTGAATCCGACTGGTCGCGCGACTCAGGCATAATCAGGATAACGGCACTTCTTCTGATGCTATTGATATTCGTCCTCTTCTTCTATATCAGAACGACACGCAACGAGAGGAACGACCTTAAGGATCTCAACAGGACAAATGAGGAACTGATCGCATCGCAAACGAAGTTTTTCGAGGCGCAGGCGAAAGCGGACGATGAGATCCGCTCCATGCGCCACGACATGAAGAACAATATCCAGGTCTTATCTCTCCTTCTGGAAAACGGCGACTACGACGAGATGCGGAAATACCTGGAAGAGATGGGCGAGAACTTGAGCTCGGCAGACATATCAGCCCATACGGGCGACACCATCGCAGATGCGATCATAGCGGACAAGAAGGCCCGCGCCAAAGAGGCGGGCTCCGACATCAAGGTGTCAGGCAAGGTGCTCCCCGGCAAGATAAGCCCGGTCAACATGTGCAAGATCTTAGGCAACCTCCTCGACAATGCGGTCGAAGCCGTATCGGATCCCGTTATCAAGGAACTTCCCGAAGAAGTCAGGATCATCGAACTGCAGTTTAAGAAGACGGATAATTTCTTCATGATATCCGTTTCCAATCCCTGTTCCAAGATCCCCGTCATCGAAGACGGCAGGATCGTAACAAGCAAAGCCGACCGCAAGAGCCACGGCTTCGGTCTCCATAACGTAGAGACCGCAGCAAAGGATTGCGGCGGCGAATTCACTGTCAGTTGTGAAGAGAAAGCCTTCGGGCTTCAATTCCTCGCTGAGGTCATCATCCAGGCGAAGTAACTTGTCCCGCAGGATAAAAAAGAGGGTGTCTCAACTGATCCGTTGAAACACCCCTTTGTGTTCATCTTAAAGATTTTCTATCTCCTGCAGCATGGTCAGGAAATCTATCCTTTCAAGTTCCTGCTGCTCCTCCGCCGACAGGATGATCTGCCGCGAAGACTTCCTGGCATTCTGTTCCGTGTCATTTCTGACTTCCATCTTCTTCTCACCCATAGTAGATCACCCGCCTTGAAAGCTGTTATACATATTCTACATATAAAGTCGATTTTTTATGTGTCATTGTTGTTTCAGTTGGCTTAAGAGATCAAAATGGCATAAATCGTTAAAGATCGTTTCCAAATCGCTCCCAATTAAATTCCCCCGTTGACAAAGAGGACAAAAAAGTCTTTAGCGGGTCCATATTATAATATATTCCTTATGAAGGCTTTCTTGCTAAAGAGGTCAATGCTGTCGTATAATCTAAAGGTGCCGGGGGGACTTTTCGAGACGGCAAAAAACATTAAAGAGGGCGCATATAAAGTCATGGACAGACCTAAATTATTCATAATCATTCCCTGTTACAACGAGGAAGAAGTTCTTCCCGTTACCGCGCCCAAGTTCAAGGAAGAACTTGATGTCTTAAGGTCGAAAGCCCTGATCGCAGATGACAGCCGCATCATGTTCGTTGACGACGGATCCTCCGATTCCACCTGGAAGATCATAAAGGATCTGTCAGATGAAAGCCCTGATTATTCAGGTCTCAGGTTAAGCCGCAACAGGGGTCATCAAAATGCTCTCCTGGCAGGTCTCCTCGAAGCAAGGAAAGAATGCGACATCACGATCTCGATCGACTGCGACGGCCAGGACGACATAACTGCCATGGAAAAAATGGTCGAAGAATACCATAAGGGCGCAGACATCGTTTACGGCGTAAGATCCAAGAGAAAGACCGATACATTCTTCAAAAGATCTACTGCCCAGCTTTATTACAAACTCCTGAGCGCGATGGGCGCGGAGGTGGTATATAACCATGCCGATTACCGTCTGGCCTCATCAGTCGTCCTGGATGAACTTGCCGATTTCGAGGAAGTCAATCTCTATCTGCGCGGCATGTTCCCTCTGATCGGCTTTAAGAGCGCAGAAGTTCCATACGAGAGACACGAGCGCCTTGCAGGCAAGACCCGTTACCCTCTTTCGAAGATGCTGAGCCTTGCAATGAACGGGATCACGAATCTCTCGGTCAAGCCCATAAGGATCATCACGGGTCTGGGACTGGGGGTCGCTCTCGTGAGCTTCATCCTCCTGATCTATACCCTGGTCCGCTATTTCATGGGCGTGACTGTCGAAGGCTGGGCCAGCACGGCAGCCATCATCTGCTTCATGTCCGGCGTCCAGCTCATCTGCCTGGGTGTCATCGGCGAATACATCGGCAAGATATATATGGAAAGTAAAAGGCGCCCCCGTTACATAGTAAGGGAGCGCACTGATAAGGATAACTGATATCCTGATTTTATTAATCTAAAAGTTCACCCAGTCCCGTGTACTCATAACCCAGAGCATCGGCAACATTCTTATTGGTGATCTTGCCCTCATAGCAGTTGACGCCCGTTGCGACAACGCCGCTCTTTTTGCATGCTTCCTCAAGCCCTGCCTCGGCGATCCTTAAGCCGTAGCGCAATGTTGCATTCGTGAGGGCGATCGTGCTCGTTCTCGGAACCGCGCCGGGCATGTTGCCTACACAATAGTGAACGACTCCGTCTTCGACATAGATGGGGTCATCATGAGTCGTAACATGAGAAGACTCACCGCATCCGCCCTGGTCGATGGCAACGTCAACAAAGACTGCGCCGTTCTTCATCTCAGGCAGATACTTGCGCTTGAAGAGTTTAGGTGTGGAACCGCCGGGAATGAGGACGGAACCTATTACGAGGTCCGCATTCTTTACGGCATTTTCCACATTGGTGTCATTGGAGACCAGGGTCTGGATATGAGCTCCGAACCTGTTGTCGAGTTCTTCGAGCCTCTTGAGATTCACGTCGAGGATGGTTACATTTGCTCCCATGCCGACTGCGATCTTGCATGCGTTCATGCCGACCGTACCGCCTCCTAAGATAACGACATTTGCCTTGGGTGTTCCGGGAACGCCTGCGAGGAGGATGCCCTCACCGCCGAACTTCTTCTCCAGATATTTTGCGCCTTCCTGGATGGAAAGACGGCCTGCGATCTGCGACATGGGCGCGAGGCAGGGCAAAGATCCGTCGACTTCCTGGATCGTCTCATAAGCAACAGCCTTGACCTTGCCATCGAGAAGAGCATCCGTCTGCTCTTTGTCTGCTGCAAGGTGAAGATATGTATAGAGGATAAGTCCTTCTCTGAAGAGAGGATACTCTTCCGGCAGGGGCTCCTTGACCTTGACCATCATGTCGACAAGTGCCCAGATGTCTGCAGCATTGTCGATGAGGGAAGCTCCGGCTTCAACATACTCATTGTCAGTAAATCCCGAGCCTACACCTGCGCCCCTCTCCATGTAAACATGGTGGCCGGCTGCGATATAAGCTCTTACATTGTCAGGTGTGAGACCTACACGGAACTCATTGTTCTTGATCTCTTTTACGCATCCGATCTTCATAGTCTTGTTATCCTTTCGTTAATAAAATTAACGGCTTTCTCCGCCGCGAAAACATTTTTATTATAAAGGATAAAAAGACTGTTCTCAATTAAGCTTTTCGGATAGTCAAATCGGCTTTGACATCCTTACGCAATCAAAGCTGCCGCTCCTTATTACCTTATCATCTTCCCGGATATAGCCGAGTCTTTCATAAAAGCCGGTCGTCTCGAGGCGGCTGTCGATCAGGATCTTCTTATAGCCTGATTCCCTGATCCAGGATTCGGCCTCCGTGACGGTCTTGACGCCGAGTCCCCTGCCCCTGTATTCCGGAAGCACCACCAGTCTTCCAAGGATCACGGCATCGGATGATATCTCATAGAATCTGCAGGTTGCGACAGGGTAACCTTCGTCAAGCAGAACGATGTATCTCGTGCCTTCGGAATCATGTTCATCGAACTCATCTCTTAACGAGATATTGTGCTGACGGTTCATGCCCTCTATGCGCACGGAATATGCTCCCGCGCGCTGCCATTCCTCTGTCGCTCTCATTACTTCCATTTACAGGTCACCGTAGTTATATTCCTTATCTTCACCCATCATCGTGTAATATCTTATCATTTTTTCTTCCGGATAGATGCCTCGCAGGATCGAATGGTCATGCAGGAAGCGGTACTTGTCATCCGTCGCCTTATATTTTTCCCTGTCGTAATCTCTCTTCCACCAATGAACGAGCGACAGATCATCCTCGTCAACATCACAGCCGTCTTCGGCTCGCTCTTCATCCGTCTGGAGGAAATACTGCAAGTCAACATCGAAAGCGGGATCGCTTGTCAACGACCAGGTCGCGTCAACGAAATATCCCCTTCCGTCCAATACAACATATGTCCATGAATGGCAGAGTTTGGAAAATTCTTCCACCTCCAGCGCTTCAACACCTACCTGAAGAAGAAGGTAAGCATATGCTGCCGCGATCTCGGTACAGATACCGTCTTTGTACATGAGACAGGCATAGTTGCCGAACTCGTCTGTCGAGGGACTGTCTTCCATATCGTAATCGTAACTGAAATTCTTTCCGATGTACTGGTAGAGACCCAGTATCTTCTCAAAATCGCTGTAGTCGGATCTTATGGCTTCATTGAGCATCCTTTCGATCTCTGCTTCGAATTTCCTTGTTCTTTCAAGAAACTCATCTTTATCGATCTTGTATTTGATCTTTGCCTTGCCGTCTTTAAATCCACTGCCCTTAACGAACGTACATGCCACAGGATAAAGAGCTCCCAAAGTCACCTCATCCGTTGCAAACTTATAAGCCTTCTCGCTCTTACACTCGAAACTGTCTTCTCCTGCCCTTAACGCATCGATGCAGTTATAAAGCGCTTCCCAGTATTCCTCCGTGCAGAATTCATCGGACAGGATCTTGGAATAAACATGAGGATTGAACTTTATGGGTTCGGGCGCCTTCGTGGGCTCCGGAGCAGTCTCCGTAGCAGTTGTTGTGGTCGTCGTTGCCTCAGTCGTTTCAGTCGTCGTAACCTGAGTTACATCCTTCGAAGAAACAGTTGTGGTCTCTTCCGGATGCATCACGCTGCAGGCAGATACTGCCATTATAAAAGTCAACAGAAGACAGATCGTTCTTTTCATGTTGATGATCTCACTTTACTTATTTATTCAACACATTATATAGACAAAGCATCATCCAAAGAACGGCAATAATACGGCAATAAGATTATAAAAATATTACCTTTACTGCGGCTCCCAAAGTCCCTGCTGCCTTATGCCGGTTAAAGCCGCTTCTTTTTCGAGCATCGCTATCTCTTCGGCTGTCAATGAAACGTTCATTGCAGAAGCAAGTTTTGCCGCATGTGAAGGCTTGGTTATCCCGACGATCGGAACCGCGCCTTTACCGATTACCCAGAGGATCGGAATCTGCGACGGATCGACGGAATATTTTTCCGCGATCTTTCTCATCCCGGAAAGGAGCTTTTCGATCTTTTTGAACTTGTTCTTGGGGAAAGACAATCCTCTCATCGAAAAGAGCGGGAAATGCTTATCCGCACTGTAATTGCCTGAGAGCGCGCCCTGCTCCAAGACCATGTATGCATAGTAAGTTATGCCCCTGGAATTGCAGTAATCTATTATCTGCTGCTGGTCGTTTCTTAAGAGCGAAAAGTGGTTCTGAACCGCACCCAATTTTAGTCCTTCCCTGGCGAGAAGATCTTCGGCGGTCTTTATGTTTTCGAGCGACACGTTTGAGATGCCGATCGATCTTATCCTGCCGTCTTTTATAAGCGGAACTGCTTCAGCAAGATTATCAGGAAGAGCGTACGGAACATGTATCCAGAAAAGGTCGGCATAAGACCTTTGAAGTCTTGCCATGCTCTCTTCGAAAGACTTTGTCAACGCTCCGGCTTTATACTTCTTGCCGGGCATGAACTTGGTCGATAAGAATATGTCATCTCGGTCCTTGATCAAGGTCCCGAGAAGGCTTTCGCATGTGCCCATGCCGTAAACCGACGCCGTGTCCCATTTAAGGAATCCTGCCTTCACAGCCTCTTCGAAAGATTCTCTTAAGACATTTTCATCCTGTTTCTTTCCGAAGACCATGGCTGAACCGTTGGATCCTGTTCCCCATGCCCATGTACCTATCATGATGTCCTTCATAGATCTGCTCCCTTCTTTATATCCTTCTCCCCGAAGTATAACACAGATCGAAAAGGCTTCCTCTGAAGCAGCTCTATAAATGAGTTAGGGCTGCCTCGTTAAGAGACAGCCCGCACCCCCCAATTTATCTGATAATTTTTATTAACTAACCCCTGTCCGTTAATAAAATTATCCGCTTGTAATTATCCAAGACAAAATGTCTTATCACTTTTTAAAGTACTTATTGTACTTGTAGAGGAAGGTTACCATCTGGCGCCTTAAGCAATTGCCCTGAGGATTGAAAGTTCCGTCAGGCAGGCCTGCCAGTATCTTCATATCAGATGCCCAAAGCGTTGCCTTGTAGAAGTAATCCGTCGTTTTTACATCAGGGAAGGTCTTGGCATTCTTACCCGGCTCGGGCTTGCCTGCCAGCCTCCAGAGGAATGTAACGGTCTGGGCTCTTGTGCAGGTTTTCTGGGGATTGAACTTGCCGTTGGTTCCGGTCGTGATCCCGTTTTCCGTGGCCCAGATAACAGGCTTATAGAAATAGTCACTGCTCTTTACATCAGGGAACTTGCACTCGGAAGACTTGGGCTTGGGTTCGCCCTGGAGCCTGTAGAGGAAGGTTACCATCTGAGCTCTCGTGCACTCGTTTGCAGGACGGAACTCTGTCTGGTTAGCATAACCCTTGACGACGCCCTTTGCAGTCAGAACGTTGGTAGGTTCATACCAGAAATCCTCACTGTTGGTAACGTCCTTATAGAGAACCGTGACCGTGCACTTATCGGAGTACTTGTTCGTTACGGATACCGTGATCGTAACCGAACCTGCCATCTTGCCCGTGATCTTACCGTTGGAATCAACAGTTGCGATCTTGCTGTCAGAAGACTTCCAAGTAACGTTCAGGTTGTCGGTGGAAGAGCTGCTCTCGATATTTGCCTTCAAGGTCAGATTCTTGCCGCAGACAACGGTTGCATTCTTCTTATTGAGCTTGACCGAAAGACCTGTATCAGGCTTTGACGTAGGCTCGGGATCTTCGATAACCACGGTCTCGGCGCTTCCGATATCGACCGCAGGTCCTTCATATTCGCCGGCTGCCTTAAGAACAACAGCGGGAATGAGCATCATGACCATCAGCATAGAAAAACTGAATAAAGCAACTTTCTTAAACATCATATATACCTCCAATTTATTCTCTTACGTTCCTTATTTGACGACCCATTCACCGGGGTTCTGATCCAACTTGGTATTTGTTCTGTCTCTCCATATCAAACTGAACACTGTAGTCTTATATGTGTTGACCAGTTCATTGTAGAGTTTCTGATTCTGCGACTTATAAGTGGAAGCAGTGCCGAACTCCTTGACCTTCAAGACTGACTTGACGAGTTTCCAGCTGACAAGAGTCCTTCCGGTATTGAACTTATGCTCAGCCGTGTCATTTTCGACAGCTTTCATAGCATCGTTATAGATCTTCTCGCACTTGTTGATCTCCGAATCAGGCATCCTGTTGTGAGCATCCATGTTTGATGTGTAATTCCTGCCGTCATAATCGATGTTTTCGTTATTGAAGATCTGACCCGGTTTCGAATCGTAACGCAGACAGAACAGTCTCCACTGATAAGGATATTTACAACCATCTCCGCATTGATGGTTCTTGGCCTGTTTTACCATGACAGCGAGATATTCTTTGATGTAAGGAGCACCCGCGCCGTAGAATTCATTCAGGAAGAATTCGATCTCCTTGTCCACATCAGCGTTGGGATTTTCGAGAAGGACTCCTTCGATATAGAGCCTCAGATCACCGAACTCACTGTTGCAGTCAAGGTGTATGTCATTGCTCTGAAGATATATGCCCTTGACTCCGATGGATTTATAGTACTTGATATCGTGGGTCATCGCATTGATATTCGCATAAGGCATTATGGTCGAATACCAGTTCGCGTTGTAGTCCCAGATCCAGACCTGTGCTCCCTTCACTTTGCAAAGATTAATCCAGTTCTTAAGATAGGTGCTGTCCTCATAATTTCTCATGCAGGATGTGTCATCACAATTGTGTGCATAACAACGCATGAGAGCAGCAAATCTTACTATTACGTACTTGTTGATCGTAATGTTCTTAGGCGGTTTGATCGTATGATCGTATGCAAGAGTATCAATGTAGACATTCTTGTAAGCACCGTTCTTGTGGATCTCCTCGGACACCTCATTGCAAAGATCGATATAGAGAGCCGAGTAATCAGCAAGCTTCGGGAAATCCGTATTTACCTGATCGGAAGAATGTTCGCTGATGAACTTCTTGCAGGCACTGCACTGGCAGTAATTGCCGTTATCAGCCTGGGACAAGGAAATGATCTGCATGGGAGCGCCGGACTTATACATTTCGCCCTTCAGTATCTCCTTGACATGCGTAACGATCCTTGAACGAACCTGCTTATTGGAAAGGCAGACCTGGGCAGTTTTGAAATTGTCCGTTGTAAACCATGAAGGATGAGCGGCAAGATCAGATGCATGGAAGTACTCGGTAAGCAGGGTATGTACCTGTCCTTTAGAGTATTCGGCAGTATTCTGTTTTGTATAGAGATACCAGTTTTCATGACCTGCGCCCGGATTAGCATAATATCCGTTCAGACCGTTTGCTACATCGAACATGCAATACTCTTCTCTGTCAACATGACCATAAACGGAATCAATATCCGTGAATGTAAATGCACGCTGATAGTCGTAATTGATATTGGTATCATACTTGAACTTTGTCTGGTTCGTTCTGTATCCGTATTCGAAAGACAGCCAATAATATCCTCCGCAAAGAGCGAGGAACTTGCCGGCTCCGTCGATGGTTCCGCGCTTACCTACGCCCTTGATTGAGATTCCGTTGTCGTATGAACAGATCTTGTAAGATCCGTCAGACGAATATTTGGCTGTTCCGTGAGGACGGTTTGTATTGCCGACGGAGATCTCAAAACCCCTGGACCCCTGAGCTACAGAGTCGCTGATGATGGAAGGCGTGTAATTGTCTTCTTCTTTTATATACTTCTGGATCTTGCTTGCGGCGAACTGCTCTTCTGCGGATGCGGAAGAAGGGACAACGATGACTGCTCTGGGCATGTCCTTTGTATACTTGCTGTTCTTGTACGTGGAGATGCCGTCATCGATCACCGGCTGTTCCGATGAATTGTATGCATCATAGAATGCTCTGGCTGAGCCGCCGTATGTGAGCATCTTCTTGACGAGGTCCTTGATCTGGCCGCCGAAATCTCCTGCAAGGATATCATGGGCATAGCTTTCAACACTGTATGTCGTGGTTGCGCTTATGGCTTTGCTGCCGTCCTTGAAAACGATCTTGAAAGGAGTCTTGAAATAAAGAGGCGAGATCCCTCCAAATTCCATGCGGTAAAGATCTGCCGCCTTGTCATATTCAAAATCCTTGGAATAGACCTGACTCTTCTTTGTCTGCCCGTCAATATCCTTATAACTTAATTCTGCATAGACAGTGCTTGCAGGCTTAGTCTCGAAAGAAGCATATCCTACGGGATTGATCGAATTATCGAATGTAAGAGCCATCTTCTGAAGTGTGGCCTTTGCATCGTCAAAAGCAGTCTTGGAAAGACATGTTGCAGCAGATGATACCAGCTTTGAACCGACAGCGCTTTGAGCGGAAGTAAGTCCTGAATTTGCAAGGACTCTGATATGTCTTCCGAAGTAGACCTGAGCAGCCGTGCCGTAGTTCAACATATCGACCATAAGGGTGCAGAGTTTCTTATCCTCAGTCTTTTTGCTCGACATCTTCGCGTTAAGCACGTCTTCTGCATATTGCTTTACGCTGTATGTGGTATAGTCGCTTGCATAAACCTGCTCGCCGATATAAGCGCAAAGCCTGGCCTTAACGGTATTGCCCATCTCAGCTGCAGAGATACCGCTGAATACGAAACGGTATGTCTTAGATGACGAATCGTAGGTATAATCCGTTACGTTAACAGTTTGCCTGCTGTATCTGTCGCCGCTGTCAGTATATTTGAAAAATACAACGTTAAGGTAGGGCTTTGTAAAATTGCCCGTGGAATTGATCTTGTAGTAATAGACCAGCGAGAAATCACTGTCAAACTCACAGGTGATATTACAATCTGCAGCCATAGGCTGTGTTTCAGCAGCCATGACCTCCATGCCGGAAAATGTTGATACCAGCATGATCAACGACAGCAAAGCTCCGATTGATCTGTAAACGATCTTATTCATTATCTTCATAATCATTTCCTCACGTTAACTGATCATTCGACTTTGGAAGGTTGGATCGAATACGTCACATTATTATCCCAAGTAAAAGTTGTCTTATCGTAAGATTTACTGAAGAAATATGAATCATTAATCTGGGGATGATTCGGGTTCCTCAGGAATACACCGGAAAGCTTTACGTTTTTAACTTTGGGAACATCAGGATTGATCATGTGAATTCCCGATACCGTAACTTTTTGCGGAGCCTTAATGGGGTAATTATATGGATAGTTGTAACCTTCTCCAGTTCCTGACAAATACGCTTCATCTACTACAGAAGTACTGTGTATTACCTGATCAAAGATATTGAGTCCGCGGGAATGGAATGCGTATCCATTACTGTTATAAAGCCCGGATCCATCTATGGTAAGACCTGAGATGGTAACGCTTTGTGGAAGCTGAGAATAATACGTTCTTCCTCCTACAGTAACCGGCTCATACAGATATTTGAATGTCGGATCATAATCGATCTTGATAAGTCCTCTGTTAGGATCACTTCTGATATCCCAGGTAGAATTTTTAATCTCGATATCGCCAAACCAGGCAGAACCGAAATCCCTCCTCAATGAGATGAAGTTAGTTGCATGATTCAAAACGTTTTCGACATATAATTTTCCGAATCCTACAGTTGCGATTCCGTGTATACCAAGTTCAGAGTTCTTGACTGTAAGATTATAGACACCAGCGTGAGCATCGACACGGGACAGCTTACATCCGATTACTTTGAAATCCTTCATGTAATTTGTTCCCATGGTGCCCCATCTGGTAGACTCATCCATAATCCCGGTAGGATCGGAAAGATTATATTTTGCGACTTTGGTAGGATTACATTTACATCCTTCAAGAGTAAGATCTGCTACATAATCAGCATAGAAATCATAAGGTGCCGTTGACTTGTTCGGGCTATCATTTTCGAGCTGGAAATTACGCAGGTGATCCGTAAATGTACAGTTCTTGATAGTTACATGAGCACAATGTGCTGCTTTTATAAATCCATGGTAAGGAGCACCGGTATGTGCCTGTACGGTGCTTATGGAATCTATAAACTGCTTCTCTTCGCCTGCCAGATCATGTTTGATATCCTGCAGCACAACATTGGAACGGCTGACAGCTATACCTCTGAAGATATAAGTCTCACTCCTGTCAGTATTTACAATGGTCGTAAAATCTCCGCCTTTAACATACAGTTTCTCCGTATCGACAGGATATTTCAATATTGTAGAAATCTTATCCCAGTCCCAGCAAAGAGGAGTGGAACTGTCCAACGTTCCGTAGTTCGTCCCGGGCTTCGTTTTGTTAACGAGAATGATCTCATGCTGGTTTTTACCGTTGTCCCCGCCATTGTGGTTCCTGCCAAAACGATTGACAGACTCTGTCTTGATAACATAAAGGGCTTCTTCGGTAAAATTCCCCTCAAACTTCGTTGTATTCTTTGAGAAGTTCTTATTCTTAAAGGTTTTTGCCATGGCATCATCCTGACTATCATATTCAGGGTAATTTGAAAGATTGGCATCTACTCCAAGATAGATCTTCCTGGAAGAATTACTGTATTTATATTCCTGCGGCTTACTCGGTTCCAGTGTGAAAAGGAAACAGTGACCCTCCTTGATAGTAGTACTGGCAAAACGGGTCTCACTAGTAGGCTTAGGCACGGTAGCGTTCCCGAGATGTTCGTCATCGATGGTAAACTTTGCATCACCCCAAGTATCGTTACCCCATTCGGTATCAGTCTTGATAAGCGCACCCTTATAGGATCTGGGATCCATAAACTTGACGTAGTAATTTGCACCGATATCTGCCTTAACGGGAAGCTTCTTTGCATTAGCGTAATCATGGGTCATTACGATCGCATAGTAATCATCTGCCTTGCCGTTACCCATGGCACCGAACTGACGGTATGTAACGCAGCCGGTATGCAGCGTCGCTGCATATGCCTTTGCAGAATCACCGTAAACCAGCATCTTCTTTACCAGGTCTTTGACATTATCGTCATATTTACCGTCAAGGATCGCCTTTACATAGCTCTCACAACTGTATGTAATCTTTGAACTGATGGCAGTATTGCCGTCCTTTAGAACGATCGAAAGATCCGTCCTAAGATATCTTGAAGGGATATCCTTAAACTCGATCCTGTAAAGGCCTTCTGCCTTGTTGTATTCGAAAGCGGAGGATGCAACCGTTAATGTCTTGGTAGATCCTTTGTCCTCCGTATAAGAGACCTGAGCCTTCACATTCGATGAAGGAGCAGAATCAAACTTTGCATAGAGGATGAGATCTACCGGATTTTCGAATGAGAGGGCGATCTTCTCAACTGATGCCTTCGTATCCGAAAGTTCCGTCTTCTTAAGACGTGATGAAGGCGTAAAGCTGAGAGATGATGCCATATTCTTCTGTGCGGATGTCAGGTTCTTGTTAGCAAGATCATCTTTGTTCTTACCGAAGTAGACCTGAGCTGCCGCGCCGTAGTTGAGCATATCGACTAAGGCTTTACAAATGGCTTTACGCTGATTTTCGACCTTCTTGTAAGACAACTTGCTGTAATAATTAAGAAGATCCATAGCGTAAGATCTGACCGATGTTTCCTTGGTCTTGCTCTCATAAGCCGTATTACCGATGTTGGCACAAAGCTTTGCCTTGGCAACATCTGTCATCTCGGCTGCTGAGACACCGCGGAAGATGAATCTGTATACCCCAGTTGACGGATCGGCAAAATCCGCCTGCTTGATCTCGGTTGTCTTACCGCCGAAATCAACTTTAAGACGTACATTTGAAAAATTCCCGGAAGTGTAGATCTTGCAGTTGAAGATCATGTCAAAGTCTTCCTGGAATTCATAAGAAACCGTGATCTTGGCATCAAGATCCTGAGCGGCGTTGACTTGAGTTCCTGAATAGATGCCGACTACCATTACTGCTGCCAAAAGATAAACGGCAGCTTTGCGGCACAAAGCAAAAAACTTATTCATTTATTTCCCTCCGTACAGCCGTATTGCACCCCTAACGAATACGACTATTTCCTCATAATGTGAACAATATAACACATTGTTCACAATCTTGCAATAATTTTTTCGATTTATTTCAAATTCGCGCCAAATTA
>JAIKVV010000090.1 GCA_024685385.1 Saccharofermentans sp.
CGGGGACGGCCTACGGGTTCGAACATACGGTATTTAAGATCCTTGCTGCAAACTTTTCTTTTTCTTACCGGACGTGGCATTTATTATCTCCATTTCTGGCGTGAATTAACATGACGTTTCCGTCATATGTTGATAATAACATCTTTTCGCGAAAAAACAATGACTATAAAACAGCCCGCTTAAGATTCTTCTTTCCCGTCGTCCTTCTTTTCGAGCCTTGCCTTTTTCTGCTCATCGAAACGCGCTACGGCCTCAGCCTTCTTCTCGGCTTCATCTATAGCCTCTTCAGGGCTTTCGGCGGAAGGTGTATTAGCCTGCTTCGGACGCTTGATCGGTTCCTTGGGAGGAGCGGCAAAACCCTTGACGGGCGCTTTTGCAGCTTCGTTTGCGGCATCAAGTCCGGTCTTGGCAATCCTGGGCGTAACATCTGATACTTCTGCAGGACGCTCGACTTCGGCATTTGCGACTTCAGAACCTACGACGGGTCTTACGATGGCTCCGTAAGGATCAGTTGCCCTGTCAGCTTCTTCTTCCTGACTGATAACGGTCTTGGATGCGGTAGGGCGCTTGAGGGATGTCGTCTTGACCTTCTTCGGAGGCTCGTACTTGGCAGCCTCTTCTTCAACATCGCTTTCAAGATCGGCCTTCTGGGCGGCTCTTGCCGAGGGAGTATTGGAATATACGGGTCTTATGGGAGCCGTATTGGACTTCTGCAGATAGCCGTTGATGACCTCAGGCGGAACATTCTCGTCTTCTTCCTTCTTCTTGGCAGACATTCCGAGATTGCCTCCGAGGACTACGGCCGCCTTCTTCTGCTCATCTTCTTCACGGACTTTGATCCCCGTATCCACAGGTTCGTTGTCTTCCTCATTGAGCTCCTCGCCCTCATACTTGCGCTGGGCGTCCCTGATGCTCTTCCTCTTGCGTTCCCTTCTGTCCCAGATGATCGATTTGCGCTCATGACTTTCGGAGCGGTGCTTGTTGATGGTAACTTCGATTATGAAGATTATCACCAGGATGGCAACGAAAGCACTGAGCAGGACCATGGCGGAAGCCACATCCGACAGACCGAAGATCCTCGGAAAGGTGAGCCATTCGGGCCAGTCGATATCCAACGGATTAAAACCTGACAACAGATTATCGAAAATAATATTCATAGATCAACATCCCCAAAAAAGATCAGACTTCCAGTTCGATCTTACGGCCCGTGGCATCGTACTGTTCGAACTTTACGCCTGCGGAATTCAGCATCTGCCTTGCGGCAGCGGCGGTATCTGTATCGTGATACTTATCTGACTGGTATATGATCTTACCGACGCCCTTCTGTATGAGAGCTTTGGTGCACTCGTTGCAGGGGAAGAGGGTAACATAACATGTCGAACCCTTGATGCTGGTCGCCTTGCAGTTAAGTATCGCATTCATCTCGGCGTGGCATACGAAAGCATATTTGCTGTCCAGCACTCCGCCGTCTCTTTCCCACGGGAATTCGTCATCGGAACATCCGATCGGCATACCGTTATATCCTACCGACAGGATCTGCTTATCATCATCTACTATGCATGCTCCAACCTGCGTATTGGGGTCCTTGGATCTCATTGCGGCAAGGTGGGCAACACCCATGAAATATTCGTCCCAGCTTATATAATCTTCTCTTTTCATTTGATAACTCTCCCGACAAAGTGTCCTTTAATATTTTATATTAGAAAGACCCTCTCGGCAATAACAGGCTTTATCAGATCCTCAAAGAATCTATCGCGAGCTTTGCCTGGGCGATACAGGCCGTGAGGTTATATCCTCCGCTAATCCCGTCACAGTCAAGGACTTCGCCTGCAAAGAAAAGTCCTTTGACGAGCCTCGATTCCATGGTCTTTCTGTTGACCTCAGCCGTATCGACTCCGCCTGCCGTGACATAGGCGATCTTAATGTCGGGACCGGATGCCAAAGTAACCTTGAATTCCTTGATCAGAGCAAGACATTCTTTCCTTATATCCTTTGTCACTTTGGCGCAGCTCATGCCGGGATCTGCTCCCGGGATGCTGACTATGTATTCTGCAAGAGATAAGGGAATAAATCCGGATAAGACATTCACGAACTTTTTCGAGGGGTGTTCTTCCATGGCTGATCTTAATATCTCATCGGTAAGTCCGGGTGCCAGATCGATCCTGATAACGGATCCCTTCTTAAGGTCTCTTGCAAGTTCCATGACCGCAGGACCCGAAAGTCCTTCATGAGTAAAGAGCAGATCTCCTCTTGTTTCCCTCATGATCTTATCACCCTCAAAGATCCTTGCCGCTACGTCTTTTATTGTAAGTCCTGCAGGAACTTTGATCTTTCCGCGGTCTTCGATCTTAACGGGAGCTAATGCCGCCCTTGTTTCCGTCAGGCTGTGGCCGAGGGATCCTGCCATCCTGTATGAATCCCCTGCCGATCCCGTTTGGGGATACGACATCCCTCCTGCCGCAAGCAGGACATTCCTGCAAGTTACTCTTTCCCCTGACCGGATTTTTATTTCCAGAGTGCCGTCAGACAGACAATCTATTGATGAGACATCAAATCCGGATATCATGTTCTCTTCGCCTATGTATGAGATGAGTGCATCCAGTATGTCCCGCGACTTGAAAGAAGCCGGAAATATACGGTTGTTTTCTTCTTCCGTCAGCTTGACTCCCAGTTCTTTTTCGATGAAGACATAAGCATCGGATGCGGGAAATCCCGCAAGAGCAGGATAGATGAAATTGCCCTTGTCATGGTAGCAGGACTTTAGCTCTCCGGGAGTCTTGAGATTCAGTATGTTGCATCTCCCCCCGCCCGTAAGAAGGAGCTTGTTGCCAAAAGAAAGAGTCTTTTCGAAAAGCTTAAAACTTATTCCCCTCTTCTTAGCAAAACAGGCGGCAAACAGCCCGGCTGCGCCGCCTCCTATTATGCCCAGATCAAATGTCTGATTCAGCTTCTCGTCTCGCATTGTCTTGCAATCCGGTCGCAAAGATCGTCGTAGGAGATCCCTGCGTGGGTCGCTGCCTCAGGAAGGAGAGAAGTGTCGGTCATGCCGGGCAGGTTATTGGCTTCGATGAACCAGAACCTGTCATTCTCCTCGTCAAAGATGATATCGACTCTGCCGTACTGTTCCATTCTCAGGATGCGGAAGATCTTAAGCGCCAGATCCGCTGCCCTCTTTGTGTTCTCTTCGCCGAGCTCGGCGGGGCAGATATGGGTCGTAAGACCCGGCTGATACTTGTTCTTATAGTCGTAGAATCCTTCGTGGGGAATGATCTCCGTGATGGGGAGAGCCTCGTCCCCGAGGATGCTGACCGTGATCTCACGGCCTTTGATGTACTGCTCTACAAGGATGAGCTGCTCGTATTTGCGGGCAAATTCCAGAGCGGGACCTACCTGGTCTTCCGAAGTGATGACCGAAACGCCGCAGGATGATCCGCAGCCGATCGGCTTCATGACACAGGGAATGCCGATCTCTTCCTTGATCCTCTCAAGGGTGATGTTGGCAGGGGAATCGGTGATCCACTTGCTGGTATCGATGCCTGCTCCTGCGACGAGAGCCTTGGAAAGGTCCTTGTCCATCGCTATGGCGCAGCCCAGATAGCCGCTTCCCGTATACTTAATGTTAAAGGCGTCCAGAAGAGCCTGGATCTGACCGTTCTCGCCGTGGGATCCGTGAAGGCCCAGGACTACTGAATCTGCTGCCTGACAAAGCTCTATGACCCTGGGGCCGACCCATTCGCGCCTGCCGCCGTGAGCCGCTATTACAGCCTCAAGATCAGGCTCTGACTCGGGGATATCGTATTCATACGGCTGAACCGTGCCTCTCCTGAAGAAGGATCCTACCGGGGAATCGTCGTTTTCGATGCCGTCGTAAAGATCAACGAGCGCCACCTCATGTCCTTTGCGCAGAAGCGCATTGGCGATGAGCCTTGCTGATTTCTTGGATACGTCGCGCTCGGGGGACAGGCCGCCTTCCAGTACCGTGATCTTCATATCTTTATATTTCCTTTCCTCTGTCTTTCGGTTAATTATACCCCTTGTCGCGTCAACTACAAATTTTGTTACAAACTTGTAATCTGACATACCGAAGTGTTTTTTTATAAAAGAGTTATTATTGTTATACTTATGTTGCCTAATTATGTAAACAGAGGGATTAACTATGATCGCAGTAATGTATCTTGTACTTTGTGTGGCTTTCGGCCTGACGCTCCTGCAGCTCTTCCTGCCGAACACGAGAAGGCTCATCGTGGCATGCGCCGCATCCAAGAAAACAGCAACTTGCGTCCCGTCCGCCATGTTCACGGTACCCTGCGGGATAACGGTCGGTCTCATAACCGTGACCTTCGTCCACTACTATGTGGCACTGGCCCTTTCCCATTTCATAAACAATCCGGACCTTTGCAAGAACATCTCGATCCTCGTGGTGTTCGCAGTATTCCTCTGGCTGATACTTACAAATCTCATTATCGTATCCAAGCGCGAAAAGAAGAACGACCCTCTGGAATCCGCTCTTCCCCAATATAAGAGGACCGTTGCGGGCGTCATATTCTACACATTGTCGATCGTTCTTTGCACGGTAGTTGCAACCTTCCTCATGTTCTATACCTACAGGATCGACGGCAATACCCTCATAGCAGGATATTCGACATATTCAGACCTTTCTCCCCATACCGCGATGGTATCCTCGTTCGGTACGGGCTTTAACTTCCCCACCCAGTACATGCACTTTTCGGGAAACGGCATCAACTACCATTTCTTCTTCTATTTCCTCTGCGGAATGCTCGAATACATGGGAATGCCTCTCGATTATGCAGTAAATGTCCCCAGCATAATAACGATGTGCTCGGCTCTCGTTCTCCTGGGTCTTCTTTCGATCCTGATAAGCGGCAGGAGGCTCGCATTCCTGATCGCTCCCATCCTGGTATTCTTCAGGAGTTCCTTCAATGTCTTCCTTCACATCCGTGATCTCATGGAGCAGGGAACAAGCTTCAACGAATCGATTGATATCATAAGGTCTTCTGCAACATGGTATAAGGAGACTCCCTACGACGACTGGGGCATCTGGGCCATCAACGTCTATCCCAACCAGCGTCATCTCATGCTCGGCATCTCTGTGATATTGATACTCATAATCCTCTTCCTGCCGCACCTCAGAAGGATGGGAACGAGTTTCTTAAGATTTAACAGCGCCAATGAGTCGCTCAAGTATTTCTTCTGGTCGCGCAACGCATGGCTCCCCAGAAAACAGGATCCTTTGAATTCCGTAGGCATCGCGGTCACCGCCTGCATCGTAGTCACCGTTATGCCCTACTTCCACGGGTCCGCTCTCATAGCGGCGCTCCTGATACTCTTCGGCATGGCGATATTCTCCGAAGCAAGGCTCCTCTACCTCATGACCGCCGTATGCGCAGTCGTATCGTCATTCATACAGACTAAAGTATTCTCGGGCGGAGCAGAAAACGTGGTAACACTGGAGCAGGTCAAAGGCTTCGTTATCCCTTATGCCACAGAATGGGAGACCGTCAAATACATCTTGATAGTTACGGGCCTTACGCTGGTCATAGCATTCATCTGCGCACTCACGATCTTCGTGAAGGATCTGATCAAGCGCAAGCCGGTCTACCGTTTCTTCCTCCTGATCGCCGTCATGATCCCCTTCATCTTCGCATTCAATTTCCAGGTCTCTCTCGAGATGCTGGCTAACCATAAGTTCATCCAGATCAGCCTGATACTGGCTGACGCATTCGTAGCCTGCGCTCTGGCAAACATGCTGATCCTTCCCGTGAAACTTAAAGGACAGGCTGCAGCAGATGCCGCAGTAGAAACAGAAACAGAAGTTCCTGCCGAAGAAAGCAAGGACGATGCAAAAGAGCAGTCTGCCGATGAAGAGCCTCAAGCCGAAGAAGAGAAGGCTGCGGAAGAAGAAACTGATGAAGCGGCAGAAGAAAAAGCTGCCGACATCCTTTTCGGAGACGAGGATTCTCCTGATGACGGATCCGAAAGCAAGGCTTTGGCTGTAAAAGAAGCTGCCGCTATTCCTGAAGAGATCAGCTTCCCGGGCAAGGAAAAAGAAGCCGAAGATAAATCTGACAAGAGCGAAAAAGATAAAGAAGATGAAGAAGAAACAGAAAGCGAAAGCAAAGTTCCAATGGTCCATGAACCCATAGAGGAGAAGAAAGAAAAGGGCCTTACGCTCCCCGTCTTCATCGTCTTCCAGGTGATCACGGCTGCTTTGGCTCTCGCACTCCTGGTTCCCCTCACCGCAACCGGCGTATCGGAATGGTGCACCTACATCAACCTCAACAAGGGTTATGTGACCGTAAACATGGATTCGCCCCTTGCAGAATGGATCCGCAAGAATACAGATCCTCAGGATGTATTCCTGACACCCTGCTGGGCTCTTAACAGATTCTCGCTTTCGGGAAGAGCCATGTACTACGGCTGGCCTTACTACGCATGGTCTGCAGGACATGACACCGACACCAGAAATGTCATCTACGGATGGCTTGCATCAGGCTGTGACGGCGATGTCGATGCATTCGTCAGTTACTGCAAGGAACGCAATATCCGCTATGTTATCGATGATCCCGAATTCTACGATCAGGAACTTGATAACGGCAGGACTTATAACCATGACTTTTTCGCAGAGAACTTTACGACCGTCGCATATTTTGCAGACGACAACAACACCACCGTTTACAGGATTTTCTGATCTTTTATGAGTGATTTTCCTGACGATAAACCTGCTAACAAAAATCAAGAGTTTGTTGGCGGGTTTTTCTTTGGTGCATTTTAGGCATGGCAAACAGACCGGAGTCAAATCCGGTCTTTGTTTTAGCATTAATGGATTTATGCTGCTTGGTAAACCTCCATCACTCGTGCGTAGTATATGCGCAGAAACTTGTTCAGGCCAGCTATTTTGGCCTGTTTCTTGCTTTTGCCTTCAGCTTCTTTTTTCAGGATGTAGTTGTATACGATGCAGTCTTTGGGTGCCTGATGGCTCTTAAGTACTCTCATAACCTCATAGCCAGTCTTACGCAGAGTCGCTGAGCCTTTCTTGGATATTTTTCTGTTAGAACCTACAAATTGTCCAGACTCGTAAGGTGGCGGGTCTATGCCAGCCCAAGCTATTAGGGCTTTAGCGCTGTGCAATCTTCTGACATCACCTATCTCTGCTATAAGTTTTGGAGCCAGTACATCTCCAACTCCGCCCATCGCTCTCACCGTTGAATACTCTGGAAGACTCTTCGCAAGTTCTTTCATTCGCGATAAGATAATATACAGAGAGTCATCTATGGCTCTTAATGTTTTAATTGCTTCCAACACAAACATTTTGGTCGATGGAAGGTTGGAAGATAATGTGGGAATGCCATTAGATGCTAATTCATAGACTTGTATTGCCTTGGATTCGCTCTGATGGTATTTCTTTTCTGTTGCCCACTTGTTATATGCCTTAACAAACTCTTCGCAACTCATTGAAGTGATCAGATCGTAATGCCAAAAGCTTTCTACAAAATCACTCAACTTGTCTCTGTTATTAGATTCAGTCCAACTGTTGAACAAGCTCTTAATACCTGGCATAACGTAATCCAATACGTGTGTAAGCTCCTGCAATGCCTGAATATGCATTTCCATATAGTGACGATATCTTCTACCCAACAATTTCAATTCCGTATACGTAGATTCTGAGGATTCGTACCGTTTAAGCTTGAACCACTTTTCTATTCCGTAGTTTGCAATAGTAATAGAATCCATCCTGTCTGTTTTAACGTTTCTAAAGTTATTGTTCCTGGCATATTTCTTCATTACACAAGGATTTATTACAGAAACAAAATAACCCATCTCGTCGAGAAAGGTCAGTACCGGAAGGTTATAGATACCGGTTGCTTCCATTACGATCTTTACTTCACCGTCCAATCTCCGTAAAAGCTCGTCTAGCGCTTCCAGTGATTCCTTGCTGTGTTGCAGCTCAAATGGCTTACAAACAACTTCTCCGTAGGGTTTAAGAATGCAAACCTTGCTCTTTTCTTTGGACACATCAATTCCTACGCTGATCATGTGATACCTCCTAAATCTGAAATTAGTAATTGTTTCCAAGCCGCACTTATTACCATTCAGTTTAGTTGGTTACACGGGAGCTGATCCCTACCTGCTTAAGCGAATGCTTATAATAAGGGGATTGGCTGACAGTTTTGTTGACGGATGTAAGAATCCAAAAAGCGGCATGTCAGGCCAATTACTTCCCCTCATTATAAGAAAAAGTGCAACTGTCAGAGTTAATTACTCTCTAACAATTACACTTTTTATGGTACTAAAAAGCGGCCGTTCATTCGTGAACAACCGCTATGTAAAAGAGGGTATTATTGTTTGGCTTGCCATGAGATTGAAGACCCAAATATTTGTCCCTTCACTTATTAGTAATGGGAGAGGGTCAAATTGGACATAAAAAACGCAAGAAACCTGAAATCTGACACAAGAAGTCTTAAATCTGACATAAATTGGACATTTTAATCCGACATTTGTCAATAATCGCATTTTTAGTATGCAGGCATATTTGTACTGCAAATTACATTTTTGAAAGTAGTAAATTAGTCAACCTTAGGGCTCCCGTATTGCTGTTACGGGATCATTGGACTCTCACCCCGGTGGCATTTTGCCCCGCTGCGCTCATTGGGTGTGACGGCTCTCGGGTGGACTTTAATCCCGATTCAACGCTCGGCCTGTGACTACGCAGAAGTATCATTATCCCTTTGTATCTGTCATCGCCTCCCTCAGGTTGCAAACCTGATTCTGACTTATCCCCTTTATCGCTCTCTTCCCGGGTGGAAGGTCATGGCGAGGTCGAAGTCAACTTGGCTCGGTATTTTAACTCCGATACAAGGAACGTACCCTATGGTTCAGTATTCAGTTGTCAGTGTCCGGCGAAGGTCATATATTTTTCCCTTCACTACTACTGGACATTGACCCCTGAAATTGCGGGGTATTTCCCACTTGAACATTTGCACAATTTTATGTACTTCGATGCGTTCAACCTTTCGGCAGTGAAGAATGAATATTTGTTCCTTCACTAACTAGGAATGGGAGAGGCCAAAAATGAACCCTTTGGCTGACAAATTTTCGTTAGTGTTTTTGTGCAAAATGTTAATCTGCGTAGATTTGCGATATTATTACTGGACTTTGAGCACTTTTTAGACAGCCAACTTTAGACGGAAAATTTGAAAATGTAATAAAACTGTTTTCAGCGCAGTCAAAAAGGTTCCATACGAAGATGAAACCCTAACATAATATTATCTCTATAGGCATGTTATAATCCTTTTTGAGGGGAGACTCTTAGTAAAGATAATCAGCAGGAAGCACGAATATAGTATTCTTTTTCTCGCGGGATCTGAAAGAATGAAAAATGCTTTGTTAAGAATTACATCTGCATTAATAATCGCATCTTTGATGCTATCTGTTACTTCATGCAATAATGCCGCACCAAAGAAATCTGGAAAGGTTATCGCAACAGATTCACCTTGGTATGATGCAACAATAATTGATGTTAATACCGGCGTTGATGCAAACAAGAATGTATCGCTTTTCAATCATTACTATGTCGGTTCAGATGAGAATTATTATATTATCCTTACAACCGGAGAATATGAGAAACCTCCGGATGATGAAATAGACTGGGAAACATTCAATTATAAAGACTACATTTTTGGATTTATAGCAGTCGTCGATAGAAACACAAACCAGACTGTAAATACCATTGATGTTCAAAAAGACTTGACCATAAATGAGAGTTGGATTGGCGATGCATATTTCAAAGACGGAAAGTTAACTGTTAAAACCGATTCTACGGAAAGAGATTATGATCCTGCTACAGGAGAACTCTTGGATACCCGTTCCGGGCAGGGTGATGAACTGATTGCTTTTACGAATACCTACAATGTCGGTGACTATAAGATAGAGACTGTTTCTTACCAGCCGGAAACAGGACGTGCTTATGTTGATATCTGTATAGTTTCACCTGACGGCAGCAACCGTACAGTCGAAATCAAGAAAACAGATAAGAACACTTACATTTCTACAGTATTGACTCTAAGTGATACTCAAGCACTGGTACCTGCATATATCGGCAATGAAAATATCATCTATGAATTGGACCTTACGAATGGCGAATTGACCATTGCTGATGAGAAAGACTATGATTGGTTAAATATTGATGATTTGTATTCTTCATTTACCGGCGTTGATGGAATGCTGTATTGTAAAACAGAATCCGGTGTTTCTCGGATCAATGTTCAAAACAAGTCAATAGAAGAGATATTCAATTATAATTGGTGTAATTTGAATAGAGGATTCCTTCAGGTAACCGGCATATGCCATGTGGATTTTAATAATATTATCGAGTGTTCAGATAACAGGATTGTTCTGTTAGTTAGGTATACCGCTTCAGATATTTATTCCGGACAACATGCCGATAGTGTAAACTTGATCATTTTTGAGAAGACTGATACTAATCCTAATGCCGGGAAAACAGTATTAGAGTTGTACGCGCGCAACGGCATAAATGAACAAGCAGGCGAAGCTATATCAAGATTCAATATGACTAATGATTTATATTTCATTGAGGTTATAGATCGTTACCAAGAAGAAAGCATTATGATTGATATTAACAATGTGGATACAGAAGTATTATCCGCATTGGATAGTGGAACAGAACTCAGCAATCAACTTGCAATTGATATCATGAATGGCGAAGGTCCGGACATATTGCTCGATGTCAGCGAATTCAGCCAACTAAACAGTCCGAATTGCCTAGCAGATCTTACGCCATATTTGGAAGATCTTGATTCTGAAGAATACTATACAAATGTAATCGACGGTTCAAAGACAGGTGATGCTATATATCAATTGCCTGTCAGCTTTAAGATAGAAGGAATAATGACTAAGGCAAAGTATGCAGGAGCCTCGGGCATGGGTTTTACATTAGATGAGTATTCCGGATTTGTTAATGACGTAATGAATGGCTCCGATCCGCTTCTATACGGACAGGCAACATATTTTTCAATGCTGTTTAATGAGATGAATGGTTATTTCATATCAGATGGCAAGGTGGATCTGTCGGTTCCTGAATATGAGATGCTTGCGGATTACGTTAGGGATAATGTTCAAGAAGAAGGAATCGGATGGAATCAATGGTACGAAAAATATAACGGATATCTGCCTTCTGCGACAAACTGTGTTTGCTATGGGATAGGCAGCTATCTTAGCGAAATAGGAGGCGTCATTCATAGCAGCGACAGCAAAATGTCTATTCTCGGCTATCCTTCACTTGAGGGAACGGGACCGATGTTCAGCCCGATTTGTTCTGTCGCTGTATCTTCGCAGGCTGATGATATCAAAGCATGTGCTGAGTTTGTTAATATACTTTTGTCAGAAGATATCCAAACGCAGATTGCAATGAATGATTGTTTTGTATTGAATCGAACAGCATTCCTGAATGCAGGCTCATGTGCTATTGAGTACTATAATAATGGCGGCGATATCCGTTATAATGGTTCCGGCATGGGGTTTGCTTTCGGAAGGAAATATGAAGAACAGGATATCTATGATATTGAAATTATTATCAAGAGTTGTTCAAGGATTAGATGCAATGATCCCGCTATAAGCAAAATACTCATTGAAGAGATGCCGGCATATTTCTTAGGCCAAAAGGATTTGGATGCAGTTGTCTCAATTGCTCAGGACCGGATTCAAACAGTGCTGGATGAGCGATAATATATCTCTTTTAAACAAGAGATAGATAACTAAATACTGAATATATCGAACTACCAATAATAAGAATAATCAGATTTGATGAAATAGGAATAAGTGGCTGAAGAGTGGCTAAAAAAAGGAACGTGAAGCCCGGAAACCCCGCCCTTTCAATGTTATTAGTTGTTCTTTGGACGCTCCTAAGCGGTAGGCCAGCGGTTCGAATCCGCTCACGATCACCAGTAAAATCAAGGGGTTTGGGGATTTCTCAAGCCCCTGTTTTTTTGGCAAAAAGTGGCTAAACTTGGCTAAACTCGCTGCAAACCCTTGAATTTAAGCTGTTTTAAGCTTATTGAGCTTGTTTTTGACGTCATCCACTTTCCTTTTGTCGCTGAAAGAATAATGTCTTTCATTAGTCTGCATTGAATGTCCGAGAACGAGACAACAGACAAGACCGCAGATGGAAGAGGCAGTACATTTATATACAAAACGCGGCTATGTGCTGGTAGATAACTATCCGCCTTATGATAAGCTTGAAGGAGCAATTTGTTTCGCGAAGGAATTATGATGTGCTGATTTGATAATT
>JAIKVV010000098.1 GCA_024685385.1 Saccharofermentans sp.
TGCCGGGAACATGATCGGTCTTGGGGACGGCCACATCTTTCGTCTGGACGCTGAAAATGGAATTGCTAAAAGCCTGGGAAGTATACCTGTTCAAGCCTTCGCTTGAGCAGGAGGGAGCCGTAATGACATCTACCCTCGCAACTCCCACCGTCTCGGTCAATGTGTTGTTGCAGATGGAGCACTTCGTCGTCTTTCCGGTGACATGAGTCATGGAAGAATCCCATGTATATTCCTTGACCGTCCAGTTGTGGTTATGAGGAGGTGTATAGGAAGGATCCAATGTGAAATATCCCGGCCTGCCATTTGAAGGATCATCAATCCTCGCATACTCGCTGGTCCAGAATAATTCATCATCCTCCCCGTCAGGGCAAACTGTGCCGCTGCCTCCGACGAGATTCATGCATCCGTTGAAAAGAACATAGATCGTATTTGAACCTTCTTCTCCTTCAAACCCACCATGATCCTCGGATGAATTATCAAAATCCTTCCAGGCATATATTGTCCTCAAGCTGTTGCAAGCGAAAAACATGCCTGCGAATACCGTAACGTTTGAAGTATCCCAGCCGCCGCCGAACTTGACCGTCGTAAGATTACTACAGCCGGAGAACATGTCTCCCAAGTTTGTGGCAGAAGAAGTGTCAAAGTGCTTGAGATCCAAGGAAGTAAAAGCCTTGCAGTTTTTGAACATGCTCGTAAAGGTCTCAACTTTGCTTGTATCAAAAGAGCTGATGTTAAGATTAGTAAGTTTTTGGCAGGTCGAGAACATGGCGCTCATATTTACGACCTTGCTCGTATTGAAGTTGCTGAGATTGAGAGTCTTAAGTTCGGGACAGTTGCAGAACATGTAACCCATATCCGTTACGTTACGGGTATCAAATCCGCTAAGATCCAAAGTTCCGATCTTTTTGCACTTCCAGAACATATCTTCCATGGTCGTAACGCGAGACGTATCAAGACCCGAAAGGTCACAGGTGGTCATGTATGCAAGATCCTGGAACATCTTTCTGCTGTCAGAATTAAGGTATACCTTGGAGGCAGCCGAATACCAATAAGCAGTGGAACCGTCACGCCACATAACGGCATCGCCCCTGTCGTTTGCATCGATGTTATAAAGAGTCTTGGAACTATCCAATGTGTTGCTTCTTCGGAAAGTCGTTATAAGGCGTACATTGTCACCGGTAATGTTGTAAAAGATCCGGTTGATGCCGGGACCCGTCTTCAAAGTGACCTCTGTTGCGGCACTGACGGGCGTAACAGCCGACAAAAGGCTTGTTACGCAGATGGCTGAAGCTGTAAGGATCGATAATACGCGGCGTTTAAGATTCGAATGCATAGAAAGGCTGCCTTTCGCAAGTGTGGGTATCTATCTATTATAAAGGCTGGGGGGGGATTTGTGTATGACAATTTATTATAATAATTAGTGAGCGCCACCTCACTCATATGCGAAGCGGCGCTGAAATGTGCTTACAATCTGATTCGGAAGGTCTATATCCCAATCAGTCCCTTCTAAACAGATCTCTCGTATATACCTTCTCTTCAACATCTCCAAGAACCGGGACATCAAAGCGGTTAGCAAGGATGACGTCACTCATGTTCTTGAATTTCTCAAGATCATTCACAACCTCGAATTCACAGAATTTGCTGCCATCTTCAAGTGTTGGCTCAAATATTATCACGGGAATCCCCGCGTATCTAATGTTCTTCATTACATCCTGAATAGCCGAAGCCCTGAAATTGTCGGAATTACTCTTCATTGTAAGACGGTAAACACCTACTACAGAAGGCTTCTTAGCAATAATGCTGTCAGAAATGAAGTCTTTACGGGTTTTATTGGCACTGACAACTGCTTCGATCATATTCTGGGGAACATCCTTGTAATTGGCAAGAAGCTGTTTGGTATCTTTAGGAAGGCAGTATCCGCCATATCCGAAGGAAGGATTATTGTAGTGAGATCCGATCCTGGGATCCATACATACTCCCTCGATTATCTTAGCCGAATCAAGTCCTTTTACCTGGGCATATGTGTCCAGCTCATTAAAATATGCAACTCGGACAGCCAGATAAGTGTTAGCGAAAAGCTTGATAGCCTCTGCTTCAGTCGGAGGAGCAATCAGGATCGGAATATCCTGTTCGATCTGACCTGCACGCTTCTCTTCAGTACGTGCTCCTTCCAAAAGAAGCTCTGCAAACATCTTTGCGTCTTCCAGCCTGTCATCATCAGCTCCGACAACAATTCTGGATGGATGGAGATTGTCGTACAAAGCCTTCGACTCACGGAGAAATTCAGGACTGAAGATAATGTTGTTTATACCGTACTTTTTCTTGACGGAATCCGTATATCCAACAGGAATAGTGGACTTTATAACCATCAAAACATTAGGATTCCACTTTAATGTACACTCAATCGCATCTTCTACTGCAGATGTATCAAAGAAATGTCCCACGTCATCATAATTGGTAGGCGTTGCTATTATCACGAGCTCTGCAGAAGAATACGCCTCCTGTTTGTCAACTGTAGTCTTGAGATTCAGCTTACGCTCCCCTGCGTTGGCCTCTTTGAAGAATCTTTCGATCTCATCATCCTGTATCGGGCTGATGAATTTGTTTAGCTTATCCGCTTTAGCCGGTGTCGTTGTTATAGCCGTAACCTCATGATTCTGGGCCAAGAGAACAGCAAGTGATAATCCTACATAACCTACGCCTGCAACTGTAATCTTCATGGTAACTCTTTCCTTTCTCTTGAAGTTGATCAATCCCGCTTGAACAGATCTCTTGTATATACCTTATCTTCAACATCATCCAAGATACTGTCGTATCTGTTAGCTATAATGCAATCGCACTGTTTCTTGAATTTTTTAATATCATTTACGACTTTACTACCGAAGAATGTCGAATTATTCTCCAAGGTCGGCTCGTATATCACTACCGTAGCCCCCTTGGCCTTGATCCTCTTCATAACGCCCTGTATAGAAGACTGTCTGAAGTTGTCCGAATTACTCTTCATGGTGAGCCTATACACTCCAATGGTTATCTTCTTCTCAGATTCCTTGTTGTAGCGGTTATCATCACTGTAACTGTAGTATCCGGCCATCTGCAATACTCTGTCTGCTATAAAATCCTTCCTGGTCGTATTGGATTCTACGATTGCCTGTATGAGATTCTCCGGAACATCCTGATAGTTGGCAAGGAGCTGTTTGGTGTCTTTAGGCAGACAGTATCCTCCGTAACCGAAACTTGGATTGTTGTAATAATCGCCGACTCTGGGATCAAGACATACTCCCTTGATGATATCAGCAGTATTAAGTTTTTTCACTTCAGCATATGTATCTAACTCATTGAAGAAAGATACCCGCAGAGCCAGATATGTATTGACGAAAAGCTTAGTAGCCTCTGCCTCTGTACAACCTACAAACAAAGTCTCAACAGGGTCCTTGATCGCGCCCTGCTTAAGAAGCGATGCAAATATCTCCGCCTTATCTCGGGTCTTGTCATCGCATCCCACAATGATCCTCGAAGGATAGAGATTGTCATACAACGCTTTGGATTCACGCAAAAACTCCGGGCTGAAAATAATATTGTCCGCGCCAAACATCTCTCTGACATGTTCAGTATAACCGACAGGTATAGTTGATTTGATTACTATTGTCGGCTTGTTCTTCTTTCCGGCCGTTGACTCCAAAACCAGCCTGATAACAGCCTCTACCGCAGAACAGTCGAAAAAATTGGTAGCCGGATCATAATTTGTAGGAGCGGCTATGATGATGAAATCTGCATCTTTATATGCAGATGCGCCATCCGTGGTAGCGGTAAGACTCAGTTCTCTAGATCCGTCGGCCGCCTCTGACAAATACTTTTCAATATACTCATCCTGAATTGGACTTATGAATTTATTAAGTTTTTCTACTTTATCCGGGACGATATCGACCGCTGTAACAATGTTATATTGCGCCAGAAGAACAGCCAAAGACAAGCCGACATATCCCGTTCCCGCAACTGCGATCCGATACTTCTTATCATTTATTTCAGTTTTTTCATATTGCTCGACAAATAGTTCGGTAATATCAAAATCCAGTACCTCTGCCAAAACTTCCAATTGAGGTATTAAAGGGGTGTAATCCCCCTTTTCCA